>CAITOG010000175.1 GCA_903893955.1 uncultured Actinomycetes bacterium | reverse complement strand
GCCACGGCGTCCCGTCCTTCGGGCATTGGCCACCAGGACGACGCTCAACCATGTGGTCGCCAGTGTGCGAGCCACCTCGCTCGAGGAGTTGATCGAGGACTCGTCGCAGCTGACGATGCAGGCGGCGCACCTCGTCGTCTCGCAATGAGTTGCACGGCCGAGTGGGGTCGTTGCCAGCGCGCCAGAGAATCTCGTCGGCCAGCAGGTTCCCGATCCCAGCGATCTTGGACTGATCGAGCAACCTCGCCTTGAGCGCAGGACCGTGCCCGGGGGTTCGGGCAACGAGGGCCTGTCGCAGCTGCCCCAAGGTCAGCGAGAGGGCATCTGGTCCAAGCGTCTCGAGATCCGGATCGATGCTGAGCCGACCGAGTCGTCGCGGGTCATGGAGCAAGAGAAGCCCACCATCCTCGAACGTCACCTTCGCCCTGATCCAGCGTTCCTCGTAGGTCCCCGGGCCGTACTGGAGCCTGTCGATCCCGGCCAGTCCGTCGAGCAGCAGGCCGCCCGTCATTCCGAAGCGCATCCCGAGCGTCGGCCCCTCAGTCTCGAGAAGGAGGAGCTTGCCTCGTCGACGAGCGGCGGTGAACGTCAGGCCTTCGAAGACCACCGCCGGGTCGAGGCCCGGCGGCAAGCCCCGACTCGCCATCTCGTCGACCTCCACAGTGGCGATCGGTCGCTCGAGCGCCCCGGTGGCGAGCTGTCGGTAGTACTCGATCTCCAAGATCTCAGGCACGCCCGAAGGGTACCGGGGTCAGGGCTGGCCTCACCCAACCTCACTAGAGTGAGGCAATGGCGATCGAGAAGCCCCAGTGGACAGAGCTGTTCGAGGAGGTCGTCACCGGCGGCCTGTGTACCGGCTGTGCCGCGTGCGTCATCGCTTGCCCGCACGACGTCCTCGACTACGACGCTGCTGACGGCGCCTACAAGCCCTTCCACCTCGACATCGATGGGTCGATCGACACGTGCACCCATGGCGCCAAAGGCTGCACCATGTGCACCCGCGCCTGTCCCCGGTTCCGCTCCTGGGAGGAGGAGATCGACGAGAAGCGCTTCGGTCGGCCTCGACACGTCGACGAGGTCTTCGGCCAGTCGATCGAGATCTTCTTGGCGCGTGCCACTGACCCCGAACTCGCGGCTGCGGGACAGGACGGCGGCTTCGTGTCCGCGCTGCTCGCGTTCGCTCTCGAGCACGACCACGTCGATGCCGCGCTCGTCTCCGGCCTCGAGGGCGATGGCTCGTCGTGGCGGACGGTGCCGACGGTGGTCACCGATCGTGCCGGCGTGCTCGCCACCGCCGGGAGCCGCTACACCTACTCAGCCAACATGCTCGCCTACGGCGAGGCGGTCGAGGCAGGTGCGGAGCGCCTCGCGCTCGTCGGGATGGGCTGCCAGGTCTCAGGACCGGGTGCGATGCAGGCGCGAAAGGCTGGCAAGGTCGCCAGGCGATTGGGGCTGACCATCGGCCTCTTGTGCTCGAAGACCTTCGACGATGCCATCTTCGAAGAGCTCTTCGAGGCGAAGTACCAGATCCGTCGTGACGAGATCCTCAAGATGAACATCAAGGGCGTGTTCCAGCTCTGGCTGACCGACGATCGCTACGTCGAGGTGCCGCTCAAGGAGTGCCACGCCTGGACCCGAGAGGGCTGCACCACGTGTCCCGACTTCGCAGCCGAGCATGCTGACATCTCGACCGGGGGCATCGGGTCCTTCAGCGATTGGACCCTGACCATTGTCCGCACCGAGGCAGGCAAGGACCTCCTCGACGCGATGCGCGAGGCGGGCCAGGTCGAGCTTCGTCCCGGCGACGACGATCCAGCTGCCATCTCACTGCTGCGGCGACTTGCTGGCGTGAGCCGACGACGCTGGCCCGCTCACGCCGTCGAGGCACCGCGCCTCCTGCCGCCTCCGGTCACCTGAGCGCACCCACCTGAGCCGAGGTCGCAGCGCGCAGCCCTACGATGGCTCGATGGCCACAACCACAGCGGCGGCACACGCTCCCACCCTCGTCCTGCTCGTCCGGCACGGGACGACACCGTCGACCGGCAAGCTGCTCCCGGGCCGGGCCCCTGGGCTCCATCTCTCCGAGAAGGGGCAGGCGCAGGCTGAAGCTGCAGCGCAGCGGATCGCCGAGATCGAGCGCGCCCCGGTGGCCGTCTACGCCTCTCCGCTGGAGCGGACTCGCGAGACAGCCCAGCCGATCGCCCGTGCCCTTGGCCTTCGGGTGCGACGAGCACCAGGGCTCATCGAGTGCGACTTCGGCGACTGGACCAACAGGCAACTCCGCCGGCTCGCCAAGAAACCCGAGTGGCGCCAGGTCCAGTCGAACCCGTCGGGCTTCCGATTCCCGAACGGCGAGTCCTTCCTCGAGATGGCCACCCGCTCGAGCCAGGCCGTGACCGATCTCGCCCGTGCACACCCTGGCGAGACCATCGTCGCTGTCAGCCACGCCGACCCGATCAAGGCGATCCTCTCGGCCGCCGCTGGGGCGCCGCTCGACCTCTTCCAGCGCCTGACGGTGAACCCGTGCTCGATCAGCGCACTCTTGCTCACCAGTCACGGCCCCCATGTGCTTGCTACCAACTCGACCGCCTCGCTCAAGGAGATCGCACTGCAATGACCGACCGCTTCATGCGCTCCCCCGACCGCTTCACCGCCGGCACCGTCGGCGAGGTGGGGCAACGGATGTTCTTGATCCAGGCGGTGAGCGGGCCTGAGTTCGTCACCGTGAAGGTGGAGAAGCAGCAGCTCGCTGTGCTGGCCACCTACCTGACGAGGGCGATCGAACCGCTCGGTCGTCCCGGCCACCTGCCAGACGACCTCGATCTCCAGCTCAGCCCCGATGACGGCATCGACATGATCGCCGGCGAGATCTCGGTGGCGATCGACGAGGAGACTGGCACCGTCGAGGTCGTGATCGAGGACGTCGACGAGGAGACGGGTCCGGCGCGCTTCACGCTCGAGGTCTCTCGAGAGCAGGCTGCTGCCTTCGCCATCCACGCCACACGGCTGGTCGAGTCTGGTCGACCGCCCTGCCCACTGTGCGGGCTGCCCCTCGACCCGCGAGGGCACGACTGCCCACGGACCAACGGGCACCGCGCGCCGATCACGTGAACCCTGAGGAGATCCTCGCTCACGGCGAGCTCGTGGTCACCGGCCGGTTCACCAACAGCTCGAACGCAACCCTCCTGGCCACCGCCTCCCTCGATGAGGAGTCGGTCACCTGCGTCTACAAGCCTGAGAGCGGTGAGCGACCGCTGTGGGACTTCCCTGGCGGGCTGTGGCGCCGTGAGGTTGCCGCCTTTGTCCTGAGCGAACGGCTCGGCTTCGACCTGATTCCCCTCACGGTGGCGAGGGACCAGGGGCCCTTCGGTCCAGGCTCGGTCCAGCTCTTCGTCGAGGAGGACATGGAGCACCACTACTTCACGATCAGAGACGACCCAACGCACCACGACTGGCTCTGTCGGCTCGCAACCTTCGATGTGGTGGCCAACAACTCTGACCGCAAGAGCGGCCACGTGCTCTTGGCCGAGGGCCGGCTCTGGGCCATCGACCACGGGCTGTGCTTCCACGAGGAGGACAAGCTGCGAACGGTCATCTGGGATCTGGCCGGCGAGGAGCTGTCGGCAGACCTCACCGGAGCCCTCAGCGACGTGGCAGAGCGGGGCCTCGAGGAGCTCGTCGACCTACTCTCCCCTCACGAGGTGGCGATCACAGCCCAGCGAGCCGCCGACCTGCTCGACCTTGGCTTCCTGCCCTTCCCGGATGAAGACGCGCCCTGGCCGCCCTATCCGTGGCCGCTGATCTGATCCTGCGCCAGCAGGCGGCGAGGACATCACAGCCCACCGAGGGGTAGCCTTGACCATGGTCGAGTGGGTGATCCGGGAGATGGTGAATACCGACTTGGACGCCGCCGTGCGTGTCTGGGAGGACAGTGGCATCAACGCTGCAGAGCCGGTGTTCTCGATCGCCGAGGTCGCCGCTGCGATCTCCGATGGGGATCCAGCGGTGGTCGCCGAGGTCGCCGGGCATGTCGTCGGGACTGCCTGCAGCATCGTCGACGGCGATCGAGCCTGGGTCGTCCGCCTCGCGCTTTCGTCCCGCTGGCGCAACCACGGCATCGGTTCAGAAATGCTCATGGCCCTCGAGCAGCGTCTGACCTCTCGGGGGGTCACCCGACTCTCCGCTCTGCTCCACGAAGGCGAGGTAGGCGACTCCGCGTTCGCCAACCAGTCCTACGACGGTCCGATCTCGTTGCGCTACTTCGACCGCCGAGAGTCCTATGCGGCAAGCCACGCGCAGACCGTCACCGAACTCGGCGGTCGGATCATCCCAGCGACAGCGTGGTCGAGGCTCAGCGGTGGTGAGGACAACAAGGCGCTCATCGAGCGGATGCTCATCCAGCCGTTGGCTGAGCCGATGCTTGCCGAACGGTTGGGGCTCCGTCCCCCGGGTGCGGCGATCCTCTTCGGCCCTCCCGGCACCGGCAAGACATCGCTGGTCCGCGGCATCGCTGGCCGCCTCGGTTGGCCGTTCATCGAGGTCTTCCCCGCGCAGCTCGGCACTACGGCCGCCGAGATCGCGTCGGGGATCCGTACAACCTTCGATCGACTCCAGTCAGTCGAGCACGCGGTGGTCTTCATCGACGAGGTCGACGAGGTGGCATCGAGGCGACAAGAGGCATCTGCGGCTCAGGCCATCACGAACGAGCTGCTCAAGGTGATCCCTGGATTCAGGAACCGAAGTGGTCGGCTTCTTATCTGCGCCACCAACTCAATCTCACGGCTCGACCCAGCCTTCGCTAGGACCGGGAGGTTTGACTTCATCCTTCCGGTTGGGCCGCCAGATCGAGCAGCCCGAACCGAGGCGCTGACCTCTGAGATCACCCGCATCACCGATCGACCGGTCGACGTGACCGCTCTGGCAGCCGCCACAGAGGGCTACACGATGGCAGATCTCGACCACCTGATCAGGACCGCTGCACAGCTCGCCTTCGAGCGGGCGCTCTTAGGCGACGACGGTGCCAGGGTCGAACATGCCGATCTCGATCGGGCCCTCAACGCCACCAAGCCATCGGTGATGCTCGAGGATATGGCAATCTTCGCCGAAGAAATCGAGCGCTACTCCCGGTACTGAGCGCCTGAGCCTCAGCTCAGCTGGATCCCGAGCTTCTGTCGCATCAGCTGGACCACCGCATTCGAGAGGACCGCGCCTCCTTCTGGCGTGATGTGGATCCCATCGGGGGTCCGCACGTTGATGTTCTGGCCACCCTTGACCACGTAGGGCGAGAACGTGCCCCCAGGCCCACCGATGATCGACGTGGACGGGAGATAGAGCACACCAGGCACCTTGGCCGCCGCCTCCTGCTGGAGCTGGTTGATGACCTGGATCTTGGCGTTGAGGGCCTGGTCCTGCATCGGCGGAAGGCCGACCCAGATGAGCTGCGCGCCCTGCGAGGTGGCCTCACGCATGAACTGTGCCGCCCGGTGGCGGTACTCCTTGTTCCAGGCATCGGTCCCGAATGCGATCCCAGGTGGTCCGAGGAAGTTCTGTGGGTCGTTGGCCCCCATCATGACGACGACGACCTGGGGGTTCACGCGAGGCAGGTCGCTCGAGAGCTCCGCAGGCCAGTTGAAGTAGTCGGGTCGGGTCAGACCAGTCGACTCCTTGCCATCGAGGGTCGCGGCGACCACACCGGTCGACGCAAGGCGGTTCTGGAGCGAGCCACCAAGGTCGAGACCCAGCGAGTCGCCGACAAGCAGCACCCGCAACGGATCCGCAGCCGTCGGGTTCTGCAGTGGGTTCGGCGGCAGCGTCGTGATGTCAGGGTGGATCGGTGGGTGGTGGGTGGCGCTGGTGACTGGCACCGTCGGCGGAGGCCCGGTCGGGCCGATCACCACGAAGGTGTGGCCGCCGGCGCCGTTGGACGATCGACCCAGCGCGGCGTTGGCTGCCTCTTCGATCCTCGACACCTGGCTGACGCGGCTAATCACAGCGACCGGCCCGAGCAGCGCCAGGGCCACCGTGCGACGCACCCCCACCGGCGAGACCTGGGCGTTGTGCTGAAGCGTGTTGGCGTCCAGGAAAAGCCAGACGGCCAGCACCGCCGCCATGAGGCCGAGCACCCGGCGCCACGGCATGGTCGCTGGCGAGCGAACCGGACCCTGGGTGGGCCGGTCCTGTCGCTGATCGATCGTCATCGAGGATCGCCTGACCGATCGGAGCGTCGCACGGCGTCGATGCTACGAGCGAGCCGAGGAGAAGTGCGGTCAGGACTGCACATCAGAAGCGGTAGTAGATGAACGGCGCCACACCGGTCGGTCCGAGTGTGGTGACGACGAGCAGGACCAGGGCCAGGCCCACCGCCTGGAAGCCGAAGTGGAGATGGGACCACCAGGCGGCCAGACGCTCGCCGACCGTGATCGGCACCTGCTGGACGAGGACGACCGCGAGGACGGTGATGACCACGAGCGGGGTCACGAGGTTCGTGGGTGACCCCCAGCCGGTGAAGATGCGATCGATCACGGCGAAGGCGTTCGTGAACGACGTCGCACGGAAGAAGATCCACGCCAGGCAGACGAACTGGAACGTCCAGAAGACCGAATTGGCATGGCGGAAGATGTTGGGCGCTGGCTCTGGGATGCCGAGCCGGAAACGACGCTGGCGACGGAGGTGGCCGACGACCTGTCCGATCCCATGGAGGAAGCCCCAGGCGAGGAACGTCCACGCTGCCCCGTGCCACAGGCCGCCCAAGATCATCGTCAGCATGAGGTTCCGGATCATCTCGGCCTCGGAACCTCGGTTGCCGCCGAGGGGGATGTAGAGGTAGTCCCGCAGCCAGCGAGACAGCGTGATGTGCCAGCGGCGCCAGAAGTCCTGCAGGTTGATGGCCGAGTAGGGAGCCTCGAAGTTCACCGGGAACTTGATCCCGAGCAGGAGAGCCAGACCGATGGCGATGTCGGTGTAGCCGGAGAAGTCGCAGTAGATCTGGATGGCATAGCCCCAGACCCCGAAGAGGGCGTCGAGCGCCGAGTGGCTCGACGGCGACAGGAAGACGGGGTCGACGATGGCGGAGGCGATGAACGAGCTGATCACCACCTTCTTGAACAGACCCCGGGCGATGAGGGTGAAGGCACGCGCGTAGTCGACGTTCTCGGCATCTCGGCGCCGGCGGATCTGGGGCAGCAGCTCGCCACCACGGACGATCGGGCCGGCGACGAGGTGGGGGAAGAAGGCCAGGTACACGGCGAGGTCGATCGGCGAGGCCGGCTCGAGTTGGCGACGGTAGACATCGACCACATAGCTGATGGCCATGAAGGTGAAGAAGGAGATGGCGATGGGAAGCGTCGGCTGGATCAGCGGCACGAGGTTGCCAAGGCCGACCGATCTCGCCACATTGTCGACGCTGACCGCGAAGAAGCCCGCGTACTTGAAGTAGCCGAGGATTCCGAGGAGTCCTGCGACAGAGACCGCCATCCATCGCTTGCGGTTCTGCTGCGTCGTGGATCGGGCGATGAAGCGCACACCGAAGTGAGCAATCGCCGTCTCAGCGACCAGGAGGAGGACGAAGCGCGGGTCCCACCACGCGTAGAAGAAGTACGACAGCCCCAGGATGGCCAGTTTCCACGGTGTCGGGAAAGGACTGAGCACCCAGTTGAGGGCGAAGGCCACCAAGAAGAAGATGGCGAAGTCGATGGTCGGGAACAGCATGGGCGTGCGGGTCAGAGGCTATCTGCCGCGGCCCACTTCCATCGTGACACACAAGGGTGCCCAGACGCGACGGTGCCCCGGCCTTGTTAGCCGGGGCACCGTCTTCAGGAGAGTGGAGGGCTCAGCGGCTCTTGAGCGCCTCAATGAGGGCCGGCAGCACCTTGTGGACGTCGCCCACGATGCCAAGGTCAGCGACGCCGAAGATCGGCGCGTCCTGGTCCTTGTTGATGGCCACGATGTTCTTGGAGCCCTTCATGCCGACCATGTGCTGGGTCGCACCCGAGATGCCACAGGCGAGGTACACGGTGGGCTTGACCGTCTTGCCGGTCTGGCCGACCTGGTGCGAGTACGGGACCCAGCCGGCGTCGACGATGGCACGGCTTGCGCCAGCGGCACCGTTGAGCAGCTTGGCCAGCTCCTCGATGAGCGAGTAGTTGGCAGCCTCGCCGAGACCACGACCACCGGAGACGACGACCTCTGCCTCGTCGAGCTTCGGACCAGTCCGCTCCTCGACGTGACGGGTCACGATGGTGGCGGTGTTCGTCGACCCGAGGTCGCCGACAGCCAGTGGGGACACCGCGGCGGCAGCGCCACCGGCGCTCTCTGCGGCGAACGACTTGGCTCGGATGACGTAGATGCCGGGGCCCTGGCCGGTGAAGCGGGCCGAGACGATCTGGCTGCCACCGAAGACCGGGTGCTGGGTGGTGAGCTCGTCGCCCCCGACCAGGCCGGTGATGTTGGTGAGGACCGGCAGGTCGCAGCGAGCCGACAGACGGCCTGCGATGTCACGGCCGTCGTACGAGGTGGGGATGAGGATCGCTGAGGGGCCGTTGCCCGCAGCAATGGCAGCGGCGATCGCCGAGGCGACTGGCGCGCCTGGCAGGGCGTCGCCGATGTCGCCGACGTCGTGCACTGCGGTGGCGCCGTACTCGCCGAGGACGGCGGCGTTGGCGGCGGTCCCGGCTCCCCAGGCGACCGCCTCGACGGTGCCGGCGAGGTCGCGGGCTGCGGTCAGCAGCTCAAGGGTGGTGGTGGTCGGTCCCTGGTCGGTCGCCTCAGCGACGACCCAGATCTTGTCGATGGCCATGATGTGGTTCCTTCGTGCTCAGATGGTTCGTTCTAGAAGTGGAAGCTCGACCTAGACGAGCTTGAGGCCCTCGAGGAAGGTCACGATGCGCTGGGCGCCGTCACCCTCGTCGACGACGATCTCGCCAGCGGCACGGGCCTCGGCCTCGTCCACCGACGTGATCTCCTGGCCGGTCGCACCCGTGGCGATGCCGAGATCGGCAGCGGTGAGGGTCTCGACGGGCTTCGACTTGGCAGCCATGATCCCCTTGAAGGACGGGTACCGGGGCTCGACCACACCTGCGGTGACGGTGACGACCGCAGGCAGCGGTGAGGTCACGTCGTCGTAGCCAGACTCGGTCTGGCGCTCGACCTTGACCGAGGACCCGTCGATCGCCACCGACTTGGCGAAGGTGACCGAGGGGAGGCCCAGGAGCTCGGCGACCTGCACCGGCGTGGTGCCGGTGTAGCCGTCGGAGGACTCGGTGGCCGCCACGACAAGGTCGGGCTCGGCGCGCTTGATGGCAGCTGCGAGCACCTTGGCGGTGGTCAGCGCGTCGGCACCCTTCAGGGCATCGTCGCTCACCAGGATCGCCTTGGCGGCTCCCATGGCCAGCGCGGTGCGCAGGCCGGAGGTCTCACCGTTGGGCGCCATGGAGACGAGGGTCACCTCGCCGCCGCCAGCCTGCTCAGCGAGCTGGAGGGCCATCTCGACGCCGTAGGCGTCGGAATCGTCCAAGATCAGCTTGCCTGAGCGGTCCAGGGTGTGAGTGCCGGGCTCCAGCGACTGAGGCGCGGCGGGGTCGGGGATTTGCTTGACACAGACGACAACGTTCATGCACGCAATCTAAGCGGATCCGCGGGCAACTGCGCCATTCCAGTCGAGCCCCTTACGAAGAGACGGCGAGGAGCGCGCCTTCAACGTTGTCCGTGATCACGATGTCGACGCCGAGCGCCACCATCGTGGTCAGATCGGCCGGCGTGTCCACCGTCCACACGTTGAGCATGAGGCCGCTGGCATGACAGCGCTGGACGGCCGACTCGTCCACGTCGCCAACGAACGGGTGCAGGCACCCGAAGCCCTCGAGTCGAGCGGTCTCGACCGCAGCGTCGATGTCGGCCCCCCACCCGAGCAACAGCCCGATCGGGACATCCGGGTCCGCTGCCCGCACTGCAACCAAGGTCCCTGGATCGAAGCTCGAGATGATCACGTCGGCACCGCTCGCGAGCTCTGCCAGCTCGGCGACCACCTGGGCCGCCAAGCCGCCGGTCGGGTCGTAGCCAGGTTCTGAAGGATCGTTCTTGATCTCGACGTTCATGGCCAGCTGGCCACACGTTGCGATCACCTCGGCAAGGAGCGGCACCGAGGGGTCGAGCTCGGCCACCTTCATCTCGGCGATGACCCCGCCACCCGGCAGCACCGCATCGTGGTGGACGACGAGCGCACCGTCCACGGTCCTGCGAACGTCGAACTCGACGCCATCAGCGCCCGCATCGGCCGCAGCCTCGAATGATGCGAGCGTGTTCTCTTGTGCCCCAGAGGCGTGGAGGCCCCGGTGGGCGAAGACCCTCGTCATGACCTGCCCCTCTCGATTGCGCGGCTCAAAGGATTTTCAGGGTGCCACCCCTTGTCTCGGCAACCTCACAAGGTTACGATGACGTCACACTTCCTTCACGGACCGGTACCAAGTGGGCCGGATCTTGTGAAGAATTGCACAATCCCCCCTGCGAGATCAGAAGAGGTACGGACATGGCCCTCACGTGGAACCGAACTGTCGATTGGGACGCTGACGCCTGGCGGATGGAGGCAGCCTGCCGGAACGCAGAGCCTGAGCTCTTCTTCCCCATCGGCTCGACCGGCCTCGCCGTCGACCAGATCGAGGCAGCCAAGCGGGTCTGCCAGTCGTGCGAGGCGATGGAGCCCTGCCTCGACTTCGCACTCGCCACCAATCAGGAGTCTGGCGTGTGGGGCGGCACCTCTGAGGACGAGCGACGCAAGCTTCGCAAGGCCTGGCTCGCCGCCCGTCGTCGCAGCCTGCTCGAGGCACGCGAGCGCGAGGCTGTCACCAGCGCCTAGGACGTCTCTCCCCCGCCGCGCCAGCGGACCGCGGGGTGCTGCGATCGCCGCTCATGGAGCGGCACCTCGATGATGGCCCGAGTGCCGCCGACCACAGACCCGGTCACCGGCTCGATCTCGATCGTCCCGTTGAGCTGGGTGCGCACAAGGTCTCGCACGATGCTCAGGCCGAGGCTCGGCGTCGACTCGAGGTCGAATCCCTCCGGCAGGCCGACGCCGTTGTCGCGCACCTCGGCATAGAGCGTCCACGCATCGTGGCGGAGCGTCAGATTGACGTGGCCGACGTCACCGAGCGCGTCGGGGTCGACGAAGGCGTGCTCGACGGCGTTCTGCAGCAGCTCGGCGAGCGCCACCGCCAGCGGCGTCGCCACGTCAGCAGTCATGTCCCCGAGGTCCCCGACCACAGAGATCTCAACTGGATGTGGCGTGACGACCGAGTCCTCCGCCATCTGCACGAGCGACGTGATGATCTCAGAGAACGGGACCTCGTCGCCCGGCTCCTTGGACAGGATCTCGTGGACGATGGCGATCGATCGGATCCGTCGCTCAGCCTCGAGGAGCGCTTGGCGACCAGAGCCCGCGTCGGTCCGACGAGCTTGGAGGCGCAGGAGGGCCGAGATCGTCTGGAGGTTGTTCTTGACCCGGTGGTGGACCTCTCGGATCGCCTGATCCTTGCTGAGCACAAGGCGGTCAAGGCGTCGGAGGTCAGTCACGTCACGGAGCAGGATCAGCGCACCGGTGACACGACCGCTCTCGAGGAGGGGCACGCAGTGGCCGAGCACCGCCACATCGGGTCGGCGCTCGATCTCCTCCACCACGGGCTTGCCGGTCGCCAGCGCGGTGGCGACGAGGTCCGCTTCGACGCCGAGGCTCTCGAAGCGAGAGCCGTCGGGGGGCGAGTAGACGCCGAGCCGGTGAAGCGCGTTGATGGCGTTCGGGGTGGCGTACTCCACCCGTCCGGAGGCATCGACGACCATGGCGCCATCGCCGACTCGGGGAGTCTCCTCGGCTGCGACCTCCTCATCCTCGAAGGGGAAGGTGGACTCCGAGACCATGGTGCACAGGCGCTCGAAGACATCGAGGTAGGTCCGCTCGTAGAGACTTGCTGGCCCCCTGAGTGGTCCTTGGATCCTGAGCAGGACGCCGATGACCTCGCCTTCGTGGCGCACAGGAATGTTCCAGACCGGTACGTCTTCGCCGAGCTCGACGTCGAAGATCGTCCCCTCGACCAGGCGCCCGGTGTGGAGCGCTTCGGCTGCCAGGTCCCAGCGGCTCTCTGGCACCGTCTGGCCGACGAGGTCCTGGGAGATCAGCGTGCCGCGGTTGTTGGGTCGAACCTGGCCGAGCACCACGAGCTGCGCGCCCTGGCCCGCAGGTGGCGCCACCGCCTGGGCGAGCAGCAGGAGGTCAGAGAAGGCGAGGTCAGCGAGCAAGGACCATGAGCCAAGAAGGCGCTGGAGGTGCTCGGTCTGCTCGTCGGTCAGCTGGGTGCGAAGTCGAGCCAGCTCGGCTGGTGTGGGCATCAGCCCTCCTCCACGATCGGCACGTCAGTCCTGACCCGGCCCTCAAAGGAGGCGAGCGAGGTCAGTCCGCTCGAGGCCACCAGCGCAGCCAGGTCCTCCGAGCGATCGGCCACGTGGCCGAGGTGGTGAGCGTCGGACGCCGTCGTCATCGGGACGCCGCTGGCAACGAAGCGCTCGAGAAGCGGGATGGAGGGGTACTGCTCCCCGATGGGCTTGCGCCAGCCCGCGCTCGAGAGCTCGGCCGCCATCCCCGACGTCGATGCAGCCTCAGCGATGCGATCCCACCACTCGGTCGGGTTGGACGGGATCCGACCGGCGATCTTGATCAGGTCTGGATGGGCGAGCACATCACACGTGTGGGTGGCGGCGAGCTCCTCGAGTGCTGTGGTGTAGGCATCCCAGCAGTCGTCGACGTCGCGCACGTCCCACTCGGCCATGTGGAGGGCGTTGTCGACGTCGTCGAAGATCCACCCCCCGATCCAGTGGATGCTCCCCAAGAGCACGTCGAACGGATAGCCAGCGAGCAGATCGGCCACCTGATCCATCTGGCCTCGGTAGTAGTCGACCTCCATCCCGATGCGGACAGGCAGGCCGGCCGCCTTGGCTTCGAGGCAGAGCTCGACATAGGCGTCGAGATCGGCTCCGGTGTGGTGGTCGAAGGAGGCGGCGAGGGCTGCCTGGAGCTTCGGGTCGTCCTCGGTCGTCTTCCAGAACTCGCCGACCATGTCGGTGGCCTGCGTGAAGCGATAGAGGTGCTCGGTGATGGCAACCTCGGTGACGCCGTGGCTCGCGGCGACCTCGCAGTACTCGGCGATCTGCTCGAGCGAGAGCCACGTCGTCGGGTCTTCATGCG
>CAITOG010000174.1 GCA_903893955.1 uncultured Actinomycetes bacterium | reverse complement strand
TCGACGGCCAGAGCCGGTGGCTCGAGCGAGCGACCTCGGTGACGGGGGACATGATCGATCTGTTCCTCGACGGCTCTGTCGAGGAGCCGAAGGGCTTCTTCACGACCGGCACGGACGCCCCGGCCCTTCTGACACGGGCCAAGGACGTGTTCGATGGCGCGCTCCCCTCGCAGACCGCTGTTGCGCTGACCGCGCTCGCCCGCGTGGCGGCCCTGACGGGTGACGAGCGTCTTCGTGCGCTCACCGCGGCCTCCCTGTCGCAGGTCGGGTCGCTGCTTCGCTCCCATGCCGTCGCCACACCTGATCTCCTGCTCGCTCTCGGATGGCTCGAGGAGGTCGTCGAGGTGGCGATCCCTGGCGGTGAGCCCGAGCTGGTCCGAGCTGCGGTCACGAGAGCGACGCCGTTCCGGCTCCTGGCGACGGGCATCTCGAACTGTGCCCTGCTCGACGGCCGAGCTCCCGGCGCTGCCTATGTCTGCCACCATCGGACCTGCTCGGTGCCCCTCAAGGATCCAAGTAGCGTGGTAGAGGCGATCGACGCCGTCGTCATCGCACACTGATCGACCATGCCTTCGACCTCGAGCCCACTCCGTCTGCGAAGCAGGAACCCCTCGACAACAGCGATGCGGGATTTCCTCAGGCAGCTTCCCCAGCATCGACGCCTCGAGCTCATCGGCGGCTCGACCCTCTACGTGGTCGTGCTTGGCTGCACGATCGATGACACCTGCGGGATCGACCTCAGCTCTGGAGCGCTCGTTCGGCTCCGGGTCCCGTGGCCCCCACAGCATCGACCAGACCTGGCGGCGTTCGACGTGATCGAGGCGACGCTCGCCGAGGACCCACAGATCGACGATCTTGCACAGCCAGAGACTGCCACCGTGCAGGGGCTGCCGCGCCAGATCGGCACGCTGAGGGGCCGACCGATGAAGAAGCTCCTCCAGCGCCTGCAGGCACCGATCGATGGGCCGCTCCTCGGCTTCAGGGGTCCGTCTGCGCCCTACTGGGAGTTCGAGGGCGACCGACCGTCAGCAGCTCTGATCGTCGCTACTCGTGGACCTCAGCTGCTGCGCCGTCGCGAAGACGGGACGACCTGGGTCAGGTTCGGGTGGGAGCGAGATGACGTCTGGCTGACGTGCGCCGATGCGCATGCCTCACGAGCGCTCGATGCGGCTCGTCGAGAGAGTCTCGCCGGCAAGGATCTCGCCACTGCGCTCGGCTTCAAGCCGCACTATCTGCTCACTGCGCTGTCTCGGCCGTACGACAGCCACTGCTACAAGACCTGCGTCGCCATCCTGCCGAGGAGCTGAGCCCCACGGTTCGCTAGCGGGTCAGGCGACCAGCAGCGAGATCTTCAGGCATCGCCCAGCCGAAGACGACGAGCCGGTGCCCCTTCTCGGCATCGACCGAGGCGAAGAACTGCTCCACGCCAGCGGGCACCTTGGCCTTCGGCGCAACCACGTCGAGGCCACCAACCGGGTCAGAGCCGGACGGGGTGATGATGAACGTCCGATCGTCGAGACCCTTCTCGTTGCCGAACCTCTTGGCGAGCCGACGGGCCCACGCACGCTCCTCGCCGGTCGGCTTGTGACCGTCTCGAGGCACGATCTCCTCGAGCCCCTGGAAGGCACGGAAGCCGTCCGTGTTCAACAGGCGAGTGCCAAGCAAGACTTCTTCATCAGGGAATGCGAGCAGCGCCCGTCGGAACTGGTCTGCGAGCACCGACTTGAGCGCCTGTTCGGACTTCGAGTTCCGATCGATCAAGGCGAGACCGACCAGGAGGCACGGCGTCCCACCGATCCGCTCGAGGGTCGAGAAGGAGTAGCCCCGCAGCTTGTTGCCCTCACGAGCGGTCGTGATGAGCACCCACTCCTCGCGCACCTTCGACAGATAGCCGATGTCGAAGCGTGGCTCACGATCTGCGCACAGATCGGCCATCTCCGCCAGCTCGGCGTCGGAGATTGCGGTGGTGTCTTTGGTCACTACCTCCATTGGCATGGGACCATTCTAGGGCCCTCAGCGGACCCCCAAGAAAACGGCGCTAGGCGGCGACGATCGAGGTCGGTCCAAACAGGCGCCGCACCTCGCCGATGACGTTGCGCGAGTCGACGTTGTACTCGGGAGGCAGTCGGAGGACCTGCTCGCCGACGTGGATCAGCACCGGGCAGTCTCCCGGGTGCTCCGACAAGATGCCCTTGAGCTCATCGACTGATGCGTCGGTCAACGCGTGGAGCGGCAGGGCGATCCGGACCTCCGCGTTGGCGGGTGAGGTCAGCACAGGGCGCGTGATCCTGCTCAGGGTGATTTTCGGCGCGTCGTCGCGAGTGTCGACCCGCCCGGTGACGACACAGATCGCATCGTTCTCAAGCAGCGGTGCCACCTCGGCGTAGGTCTTGGGGAACACGAAGACCTCGATCGACGTCTGGAGATCCTCGAGCGTGAAGCGCGCCATGAGCTCGCCACGCTTGGTGTAGTTGGCCTTGAGCTCAGTGATCACACCGCCCACCGAGCGAACGAGCGAGTCCGCGCCTGGTGAGGTCGCGAGCTCCTTGAGGTCTGCGATCGAGACCTCGGCGTGGCGTGCCAGCACGCGCTCGAGGCCCATGAGCGGGTGGTCCGACACGTAGAGGCCGAGCATCTCCTTCTCGAACGCGAGCTTGATCGACTTCTCGAACTCCTGATCCGGGATCGCTATCGCGGTGCCTTCCCACTCCGCCTCAGCATTGCCCTGGTCGGTCGCTGCCGCAGCGAAAAGGGTCGAGATGCCAACGTCATGTTCTCGTCGACGCTCAACCGTCCGATCGATCACCTGCTCATAGACCAGCGTCAGACCCTGTCGAGGATGTCCCAGCGAGTCGAACGAACCCGCCTTGATCATCGATTCGACGGTGCGCTTGTTGAGGACCATCGTGTCCACGCGGCGGGCGAAGTCGTAGAAGTCCACGAACGGGCCACCCTCGTCGCGAGCCGCCACGATTCGCTCGACCAGGCCCTCGCCGACGTTGCGAACAGAGGAGAGTCCGAAGATGATGCCCGGACCAGCGCCCTCGTCCCTGCGTGGAGCGAACTCCGACTGAGAGAGATTGACGTCAGGGACGCCGACCTCGATCCCCATGGCACGGCACTCTGCAAGGTAGACGGCCGTCTTGTCCTTGTCACTGCGCACGCTGGTCAAGAGTGCCGCCATGTACTCGACCGGGAAGTGCACCTTGAGCCAGGCGGTCTGGTACGCCACCAACCCGTAGCCATAGGAGTGGCTCTTGTTGAAGGCGTAGTCGGCGAAGGGCTCGATGACGTCGAACAGCTCGGTGCCGAGCTTGTCGCCGTATCCCGTCGCAGCACATCCTGCGACGAACTTCTCTCGCTCAGCTGCAATCAGCTCGCGATCCTTCTTGCCGCAGGCCTTTCGAAGGTTGTCGGCCTCTTCGAGCGTGTAGCCGGCGAACTTCTGGGCCACTCGCATCACCGACTCTTGGTAGATCATCAGGCCCTGCGTGTCGCGAAGCAACGGCTCAAGATCGTCGTGCGCGTAGGTGATCTGCTTTCGCCCGTTCTTGCGATCGGCGTAGTCGTTGTGCATGTTGGCCGCCATCGGGCCAGGCCGATACAACGCCACCAGGGCTGCCACGTCGTCGAAGCTCGTCGGAGCCAAGCTCCGCATGAGCGTCCGCATCGGGCCACCCTCGAGCTGGAACACCCCGACCGAGTCGCCGCGCCGGAGCATCTCGAAGACTGCCTCGTCGTCGAGCGGGACGTGATCGATGTCGGGTCGCTCGCCGGTTCCCTGTTCCACGAGATCGAGGCAGCGCTCGATGACCGACAAGTTGCGGAGTCCGAGGAAGTCCATCTTGAGCAGACCAAGCTCCTCGACCCCGTGCATCTCGTACTGCGTGACGATCGGCGCGTCTTCGATGTTGCCTGACGCGTCGGGCTTGCGCTGGATCGGGAGGTACTCGGTGAGCGGATCGCGGGAGATGACGACGGCGGCCGCGTGGATGCCGTCTTGCCGGCGCAGTCCCTCGAGGCCTCGAGCAACGTCGATGATCCGCTTCGCGATCGGGTCCGCGTCGTACATGTCGCGCAGCTCTTGTGCGGCCTTAAAGCCGTCCTCATGGCCCGGGAGCTTCTCGAGACACGCGCCGAGTGGGGTGTCTCGGCCCATCACCAGCGGTGGCATCGCCTTGGCGACCCGATCACCGTCCTGGTAGCCATAGCCGAGGACTCGCGCGGAGTCGCGCACGGCTGCACGAGCCTTGATCGTCGAGAAGGTCACGATCTGTGCGACATGGTCCGATCCGTAGCGTTCTGCCGCGTACTTGATCATGTCGCCGCGATAGCGCTCGTCGAAGTCCATGTCGATGTCCGGCATCTGCTTTCGACCAGGGTTCAAGAACCGCTCGAAGAGCAGGTCGTAGCGGATCGGATCGAGATCGACGATGCCGAGGCAGTAGGCAACGCAGCATCCGGCAGCCGACCCACGGCCAGGGCCGACCCTGATGTTGGTCTCGCGGGCATAGCGGATCAGGTCCCACACCACGAGGAAGTAGGCCGAGAAGCCCATGTCGGCGATGACCTTGAGCTCGAAGTCGAGTCGCTCGGTGACCTCGTCGGCGAGGGTGCCGCCATAGCGAGCTCGAGCACCGTCGTAGGTCAGCTCTCTGAGATACTGCGCCGCACGATCCTCGTAGTCCTTTCCGGTGATCCGCTCGGGAACAGGGAACTCGGGAAGGCTCGGCTTGCCGAGCTCGAGCTGGACGTCCGCCCGCTCTGCGATCAGGAGCGTCGAATCGCACGCGCTCTCGTGGTCCTTGAACAGGTGCCGCATCTCTGCTGCGGTCTTGAGGTAGTGCTCGGTGCCGTCGAAGCGGAATCGATTGGTGTCCGCAAGCATGGCGCCGGTCTGGACGCACAACAGCGCGTCGTGCGCCTCGGCATCGTGGCGGTGGGTGTAGTGGCTGTCATTGGTCGCCAGCAGCGGTGCGCCGATCTTCTCGGCCAGTGCGATGAGCTGCGGGTTCGTCTGGCGCTGCTCGGAGAGCCCATGGTCCTGGAGCTCGACGAACAGGTTGTCCTTGCCGAAGATGTCCTGGAGCTTGGCGGCCCGCTCGAGCGCGAGGCGCTCGTCACCGACGAGCAGCGCCTGCAGCACGACGCCACCGAGGCAGCCGGTGGTGGCGATGAGGCCTTCGTGGTGGCGAGACAGCAGCTCCCAGTCGACGCGCGGCTTGTAGTAGTAGCCCTCGAGATACGCAGCCGAGGACAGCTTGAGCAGGTTCTTGTAGCCCTGCGTCGTCTCAGCCAG
>CAITOG010000173.1 GCA_903893955.1 uncultured Actinomycetes bacterium | reverse complement strand
GGCCGACGATGCTGCCGGCTCGTCTCGGTGCTCGATGGCGTAGGCAACGGCGTCCGCCAGGTCCACATCGAAGGCTCCGGCCACTCCTGGCTGGGTCTGCGGCCGGGTCACCGCCATGTGGAGCGCGTTCGGGTACTGCTGGCCGTTGAGACGCCACCCCCGCGTACGGAGGAAATCGTTGACGTGGTAGATGTCGAAGGCATCCGAGGTGAAGCTGAACAGGAACGTCGGATTCCCCATGATGCGCAGCTCGGGATGCCGCTCGACCGATGCGCGCATCGCCGCCGCGGTGGTGAAGATCTTCTCGGCGTAGCTGCGATAGCCATCATGGCCAAGGCTCATCATCGAGGCCCACGTGGCAGCGAGGAGGCCACCCGACCGGCTCCCCTCGATCCCAGGCGAGCAGTACTTCCCGCCTGACCAATCGGTGAGGTAGAAGTACTGGCTGTTCCTGAGCGCTCGATCCTTGAAGCACAGCACCGACGTGCCCTTGAAGGCGTAGCCGTACTTGTGGGTGTCGGCGGACATCGACGTCACGCCTGGGACCGAGAGGTCGAAGGGCTCGATGGGCCACCCGAGCTCGCGGCCGAAGGGGAGGATGAAGCCTCCAAGGCAGCCGTCGACGTGCAGCCCGACACCATGCGAGAGGGCGACCTCTCCCAAGGCGCCGATCGGATCGACGGTGCCGTAGCCGTAGTTGCATGCGGAGCCGATGATGGCCACGGTCTGATCGTCGATGGCATCGGCGACCTGGGCTGGGTCGACCAGCGTGGTGGCCGGGTCAACCGGGACCCGACGCAGCTCGATGCCGAAGAGGTGGCACGCCTTGTCGAAGGCAGGGTGCGCGGTCTCGGGCTTAATGACGTTCGGCCGCTGGACGCCACGAGTTGCAGCACCGTGTTCGCGATACGCCAGCATGGCGTGGCTGATCGAGCCGCTGCCCCCTGTGGTGAGCAGGCCGCAGGGATTGCCATTGGTGATCTGGTCGGCACCGAGCATGCTCAAGGTCATGGCGATGACCTCTGCCTCCATCTTGGTGGCGCTTGGGCACATGTCTCGCTGCAGGATATTGACGTGCGCGAAGAGACTGAAGGCCTCCGTCATGAACTCATAGTGGTCATGGTCGCCGCAGTACATGGTGCCTGAACACCTGCCGGACTCCCACGTCGGGTCTTCGGCGGCCGCCATGGTTCGAAGCGTCGCAAGGATCTCCTCACGGGGCAGCCCCTCGGGTGGCAGGGAGCGGTTGGTGGCGAAGCGATCGTCGTACGGCAAGCCGCTCATGGGCCCTCCTTGGCTCGGGTGCCTCGATCGTAGGCCGGGGGAGGGCTCAGTCGCCGCCGAGCTCGAGGACGACTCGGATCGGCAGGTGATCGCTCGCCGTCTCCTCGACGACCTCTCCGCTGACGACTCGCAGCCCACCACCGACGAGGAGGTGGTCGAGTTGGCTGTGGGGTCGCCACGCTGGCCAGGTTGGACCTCGAACTGCCCGTCGCCATCTGGGTACCTGCAACGAGACGAGCGGCCCCCAGCAGTTCATGTCACCGCCGGCCACCGTTGCTGAGCGAGGGCCGCCAAGCCCTCTGAGCGTGTGGCGCAGGGCTCTGAACTGACGATGCGAGCCCTGGGTGAGGTGGGCGAGGTGTGCCGTTGCCACGGTCACGGGCCGTCCGTCGATGACGGCGTCGACGACGAGCAGCTGTCGGTTGGCGGCATCACGCCGAAGCTGGCCGAGGGGGAACGTCCTCACGTTGACGACAGGGAGCTTGGAGACGATGGCGATGCACCAGTCGCCTGGTTCCGCCTCGTCGTAGCGTGCTGGCGGATTGGACCGCTGCGTCGAGGCCGTCGGCGGATCGAGGTACAAGGAGTGGTCACCACCGAATGTCGAGCCCGGTTGGTGCCAGGTCGGACCAGCGTCTTGATGCGGACGCCCTCGTCGTCCTGGCGCGAGCACTGTCTCGACGAGCTCGGCACCCATCGCCTCGGCGATGATGCCGGCGCTCGAGAGTCCTGACGATGGACGCCAGCTCTCCTGCACCAAGACGATGTCGGCGCCAAGATCAGCGCCGAGCGCGCCAACGTCGAACGGTCGCCCCCATCCGTCGACGCCACAGTGGACGTTCCAGCTGGCGAGGGAGAACGATGGCGCCACGCCCGCCACGCTAGGACTGCGGTGCGAGGGGGTGTGGCAGGCTTGGACGCGCAGCCATCGAAGTGGAGGCGGAAGATGGGCGATGCGATCGGCGGGAGGACAGAGCGATCCCGGGTTCGGCGGCTCCCTGGGCTTGCTTCCTACGATGCCGACGTCGTCCATGCGATCTTCGACGCCACGAGCGTCTGCCACGTCGGCACCATTGTCGATGGCGCCCCACTGGTCCTCCCAAGCCTCCATGTCCGACGTGGCGACACGCTCCTGCTCCATGGCTCTCGCTCGAGTCGGCTGCTTCGCTCGATGGTCGAGCTGCCGACCGTCTGCGTTGCCGCCACCCTCGTCGACGGATTGATCGTTGCGCGCTCGACGTTCAACTCCTCGATCGCATATCGATCGGCAGTGGTGTTCGGTCCGGCTCGCCTGCTTGGAGATGACGAGCGCGCTGCGGCGCTTGACGACCTCATCGACGGGATCCTGCCCGGCCGATCGTCAGAGGTGCGATCGTCGAGCGC
>CAITOG010000172.1 GCA_903893955.1 uncultured Actinomycetes bacterium | reverse complement strand
GCAGGAGCAGGAAGGTGCGTTGAAGATCCCTCGGAGGACGGGCCGGCTGCGAGCCGTCGATCAGCTGGCTCTCGATTGCAGTGGTTCCGCTAAATGTCACCTGTCACCCCCGACGTTCGTGACATGGATACTACAAAGCGTAGTAATTGCGAAGCAAACCGTTCGGTCTGTCGGCTCTCCCCTCAGCCCACCTTGCGATGCAGGGTCACGGTGACGTGGCGGTTCCCGAACGGCGTCGAGATGACGAAGCGCCAGGGTCCTGGCGTGAGGTCCACGATCTCGGAGTAGTGACTCGGCCCGAAGCGGAGTTGACGAAGCACCTGCAGCCGTTCGCCGTCATGGGCAGCGGACACGACTGGATTCACCGTGGCCAGCTGTTCGGGCGTGCCAGTGAAGACAAGGTGCCACTGATTGGCTCCAGCCGCAGAGGAGTTGAAGTAGCTCTCGACCGAGCCACCACCGGGGAACTGGGTGACGACCAGCGAGGGAAGCTCTGGCAGGAGCGACTGGCCACGAGCCGGCGAGACGACCTGGCTCACCAGGGTCAGGCCGGCGAAGAGGACGACCGGCAGCAGGATGGAGGCGACCAGGCCGAGTCGACCGGTGCTGCCGCGTCCGCCACTTACCGTGGCCAGGCCACCTCGACCCAGCCGAGCCAGTCGGAGGCTGTTCAGAACGACGAGCACGCTCGAGAGCCCCATTGCCAGCGCGGCGATCAGCGGGTCGAGGAAGCCAAGGGCGGCGAGCGGCAAAGCAGCGACGTTGTAGCCCATTGCCCAGCCGAAGTTCTGGAGGATCACCGCATAGGTCGAGCGCGCCATACCGACTGCGGCGGGGATCCCTTGGAGGTCATTGCCAAGCAGGGCGACGTCGCTGTTGGCCAGTGCTGCCTCGGAGCCGCTGCCGATGGCGCAGCCCACGTCGGCAGCGGCGAGTGCCGGGGCGTCATTGATCCCGTCGCCCACCATCAGCACGGTGCCCCCGCCATGCTGAAGCTCGGCCAGCGCAGCGAGCTTTACTGCCGGGGTCATCGAGCTACGTGCATCGGTGACCCCGAGTGCCTGAGCGACGTGGTCGACAGCAGCAGGACCATCGCCGCTCAGGATGGTCACCGGCAGGTCGAGGTCAGCGAGGTGCTCGACCGTCGCCACCGCCTCGGGACGAAGGGGGGTGGCCAGCGAGATGACGGCGATCACTTCGTCGCCACGGCGGAGCGCCACGACGGTCTCGCCGTCTCGATGTCCTTCGTCGACCGCATCGGCGAGCGTTGGTGCGAGACGCGCATCGAGCAGTGCCCCGACCGCCACCTGCTCGCCATCGACGTCACCGGTCACACCGACACCGACGTCAGAACGAAGATCGGTGGCGACGAGGATCGGGTGGCCTGGTTCGAGATCTGCGGCGGCCTGGCGGATGGCGATGGCGATCGGGTGCTCGCTGCCCGCCTCGACAGCTGCCGCCAACGCCAGCGCGCCTGAGCGGTCAAGAGGCGGGACGGTGGCGACTCGGGTGACCTCCGCAAACCGCTCGGTCAGGGTCCCGGTCTTGTCGATCGCCACCCTGTCGACATGTGCCAGGCGCTCGAGTGCATCACCGCTGCGCACGAAGATCCCGAGCGCCGCCGCTCGGCCCGTGCCGACCATCATCGCCACGGGCGCGGCGAGGCCCATGGCACACGGACAAGCGACAAGCAGCACTGCCAGCCCTGAGAGCACCGCTCGGCCCGGATTGCCCTCGAGGATCCACCACACGAGCACGGTCACCAACGATCCGATGAGGACCACTGGGACGAACACGGCGCTGATCTGGTCGGCGACCCGTTGCATCGGTGCCTTGTCGCGCTGCGCCTCGTCGACGAGGCGCTGGAGCCGGGCCAGCACTGACTCGGCCGCCACCGTGCTCACCTTGAGAACCATCACCCCTGAGACGCACCGAGTCCCCCCAGTCACCTCATCGCCAATGGACCGCTCGACCGGGAGCGGCTCACCGGTGAGCATCGACTCATCGATGGAGGAACCGCCTTCGACAATCACCCCATCGAGCGGCAGCGCCTCGCCGGGGAGCACCTTGATCAGCGCACCGACGGGTACCGCCTCGGGCGCAACGAGCTCACCCTCATCCTCGGCGCTGCGCACCACTCTCGCCACTGGAGGACGCAACGAGAGCAGCGAGTGGAGCGCGCTCGCCGCACGCCCACGGACTCGGGCCTCGATGGCCCGTCCTGTGGCCAGGATGGCCACGATGACCGGCGCCATGACGCCGTGGAGCCGCGCCGCGAACGCACCGCTCTCGCCCAGGTGGACGTGTCGGCCGCCAAGCGCCAGGGTCTCGATGAGCGACACCGCCAGCGCCGCTGTGGTGCCAAGCGCGATGAGCGTGTCCATGTTGGTGGCTCCCCGACGGGCAAGTCGGAGGGCATTGCGCAGGAAGGGCCAGCCTCCAACTGCCTCGACGGCGATCGCAAGCAGCAGCACCGCCCAGCTTGGACCCGCGGTCTCAGGAGCAAACAGCGCGATGGCCAGCGCCAGGAGGGCGAGCGGCCACGAGATGGCCATCCGGAGCATCCACCGCTCCGGATCCACCGACGGGGTCTCGACGGTATCGGGTGCCACCGGCGACGCGCTGTAGCCCACTGCGCTCACCGCCTCGCAGAGGCCCTTGTCGTCGATCTCGGCAGGATCGAAGGAGACGAAGGCACGGTGCGTGGCCAGGTTCACCGAGGCGCTGGCCACCGCCGGGAGCTTGTTGAGCGAGCGCTGGATCCTCGTCGAGCACGCGCTGCAGTGCATGCCACCGAGCTCGAGCTCGATCGTCTCGACCGAGAGCTCAGGTGGTTCCGACGTCGTGGTCGGTGCTGCGGTGGTCACCACGAGATGCTCACCGCCAGCAGGCGCATCGCTCAGCCAGCCGGCGTCGCGGCGTAGCCAGCCTCTTGGATGGCAGCCGCCAGCGTGGCGACCTCGACCACCGCCGGGTCGTAGCCGATCGTGGCCTTGCCAGCGTCGAGGTCGACTGTCGCCTGGCTCACGCCATCGTGCTCGATCAGGGTCTCCTCGACCAGGGCCACGCACGAGCCACAGTGCATGCCCTCGATCAGGATCTCGACCGAAGCCGGGGCCGTGCTGCTGGAGTCCTGGTTGTGCATGCTCACCTTGTCGATGCTACGCGGCATCTCCTCGAGGTGCGACAGGCCCACCCCATCGACAGGTGCGGGGTTGGTCGTTGCTACCGTCAAGGCATGCCGATCACTGGAGAGTACGAGCCGAGCAGCTGGGATTGGGTGGCCGAGCAGGTCGCCGAGTACGAGGCATCAGGCGGCACGAGGGCGACCACGTTCCTGGACACCGGCCTGCCCGTGATCATCGTGACGACCCGAGGGGCAAGCTCTGGCAAGGTCCGCAAGATGGCGCTCATGCGCGTCGAGCACGAGGGCGAGTACGCGCTCATCGCTTCACAGGGCGGCGCACCCACGAACCCTGCCTGGTACTTCAATCTCGTCGCCGACCCGACGGCCCTGATGATCCAGGACGGTCCCGAGGCGAAGGACTTCGTGGCGCGCGAGGTCACCGGCGAGGAGAAGGCGATCTGGTGGGCACGCGGCGTCGCCGCCTACCCCCCGTACGACGAGTATCAGGAGGCCACCGAGCGCGTCATCCCGGTGTTCGTGGCCTCGCCCGTGAGCGCCTGATCGACTCGACCATGTCCATCGACCCCGCCTGGAGCGATGACGGGGCCATGGCTCGAGCGCTCGAGGCCGCACGAGACGCAGCCCGTGCCGGAGAGGTCCCGGTCGGCGCCGTCGTGCTCCGCCAGGGGCGCCTGCTCTCGGTCGCCGGCAACGCCAGGGAGGCCGAGGACGACCCGACTGCCCACGCCGAGATCATCGCCTTGCGCGAGGCGGCGGCCGGACTCGGGCGGTGGCGGCTCGACGATGTCACCTTGGTGGTGACCTTGGAGCCGTGTTCGATGTGCGCCGGCGCCATCGTGGCCGCTCGGGTCCCCCGGGTGGTGATCGGCGCGATGGACGAGAAGGCCGGCGCCGCGGGGAGCCGCTACAACATCCTCCAAGACCCTCGGCTCAACCACATGGCCGAGGTGACGACCGGGCTCAGGGCAGCAGAGTCAGCTGCGCTGCTCAGCGAGTTCTTCGCTGCCAAGCGCTCCGGCTGAGACAAGCGAGGCCTTGCCCTCGGCGTAGGTCATCCACACACCGGCGTCGAAGTCGTAGAGCTTGCACTGCTTGGTGTTGGCGACGAAGTCACGGAACCGGAGCGGCTGGTCGATCACGGTGCCCGGGAAGGCCTCCTCGATAGCGGCAGCAGCCTCCTCCAGGTGGTACATCGGGACTCGCATGTCCACGTGGTGCGGGACATGGACCATGATCCAGTGGATGAAGAAGTTCAGGCCCTTGGGCGCTCTGAGCACCGTGGTGCCCTCCATCTGTGCCTTGAACTTGGTCCATTCGGCCTTGCGCCACCAACGGATGTCCGGCGCGACGTGGTGGACATGGACGAACGAGCCCATGACATAGGTGAAACCGAGGAATGGCAGCACCACCGTGCGAAGGTCAAGCCAGATGATGCCGGCCACCGAGTCGCCCATCGAGATTCCGATGGTGGTGAAGAGTGCCACCATGGCGCTGAAGAAGCCGACCACGATCCAGCGGTCCCGTCGGATTGCCGAGGCCCACCGCGCCGGAGGCTTGCCGACCATCATCTTGGTGATCCAGACCTGGTGGATGTAATAGAGCCAGGGGCCCACGAAGGACCACTCGAAGCGGTGGACGCTTCGACGCCACCAGCCCATGGCGGCGAACTGCTCAGGGGTGGTGGGGTGCCACACGAAGTCGTAGCCCTCGCGAACCGTGAAGGCATGGTGGACCCGGTTGTGACCGAGGATCCAGCCCTCGTAGACGTGGAAGCTCGGCAGCATGGCGATGCGACCGACCACCCCGTTGGTCTTCTTCGAGCCGAACAAGGCGCCGTGCGCCGAGTCGTGACCGATGATGAAGAGGCCCGAGACCACCAACGCCATCAGCACCTCGAGGCCGGCGACGAGGAAGATATTCGACACGAACACGAGCGCCGCGAGCAAGCCGACGTAGAGCACCATGTCTCGGACGAAGTAGAGCATCCCGCGCCAGGTCGGGTTCTCGTAGACGCTCTCGGGCAACGCGTCGATGACGGGCTTGAGCGAGCCAGTTCGGGGGGCCGCCGGGGAAGCGGCGTCTAGAAGGTCGTTCTGCGCCATTTCGGATCCTCTCAGCACACGGTCTTGCGACCGCGGGTCACCATTGATCCTACCCGTCGACGCTCTGTTTCGACACCCAGGCCTCGAGGATCTCCGCTCCCTGGGCCGGGTCCTCGACCATCCACCAGTGACCACGGCCGGTGAGCTCCCCCACCGAGGCGCCCATGGCCGCAGCGACCTCGCTTGCCCCTCTGCCCTTGCCCACGTAGGGGTCCTCTGGGGCGTGGAGGAATAAGCCAGGCCTCGCCTTCGCCCCCTCAACGTCCTTGCCCCACTCGGCCATGGCCGGCTGGGTGGCCGAGCGGTACAGCGACAGGATGCACTCCCCCATCTGCTTGTCCGCAGCGGCGGCCAGGATCCCGGCGGTCGGCTCGGGGATGCCGAGCGCGGCGAAGCCGGCGGTCCGCTCCTCGAGCGAGGTGTCGAGCATGGCGGCGATGAGCGCCTCGCCCTCGACCGGGGTCTGCCAGATGAGAGCGGCGTCGTGCCACTCGTAGCGAGGGTGGAACAGGCCGATCGCATCAGACGCCCATGACGTCAAGAGGTCAGGGCGCACCATGGCCAGCCGACCTGCCAACCCGCCGCCCCAGTCGTGCCCGATGAGGTCGACAGGCTCGCCGATGGCCTCGAGCTCGGCGATGAGCCAGCCGAGGTAGGCCTCCTTGGTGGCATCGAAGCCTGGCGGCAGCGGCGAGCCGAAGCCCGGCAGGTTTGGCGTGATGATGTCATCGCGACCCCACGCCTCGATCAGTGGCGCCCAGACCGCTGGCATCTCAGGATTCCCGTGGACCAAGACGATCGCCATCGCTGCCTCCTTGGGAGAGCTGGGGTCAGATCTCTCCTTGGCTCTCAAGATAGAGCGCCTGCTCGACCGAGGTCGGCTCGCCGACGTCATCGTGCTGAGCGAGGTGGTGGCGATCGACGTTGACGAGGAAGAAGTAGACGATCGCGCCGAGCAGCATGCTCAGCGAGCCGAGCTTGAAGGCAACAGCGAACCCGTGGGTAGCGGCGTCTGGGGGCGAGACCCCAGGCGGCAGGGTGACGCCGTGCCAGGGGTGCGAGAGGGCGAATGCCGCTGTCGCGCTGATAGCCACGGTGTTGAAGATCGCCGTGCCGAGCGAGCCACCGATCTGCTGAGTCGTGTTGAGCACCGCCGAAGCGACACCGGACTCGTGGAACGGCACGTTGAACAGCGCCGTCGACGAGACCGACACGAAGACGCTTCCAAGGCCCAGGCTCATGAGCAGGAAGGCCGGCAGCACCGAGGAGACGTAGCTCGACGTGGCAGTGATCTGGGAGAGATAGAAGAGGCCGCCGGCGCCCATCACGAGCCCGATGGTTCCGAGCGGCCGGGGCCCGACCCGAGGGAGCAACTGGCTGCCGATCGCCGCGCTGATGATGATCCCGACCGAGAACGGTAGGAAGCACAGACCCGCCTTGATCGGCGAGAAGCCGTGGACGTTCTGGAAGTAGAAGGTCATGAAGAGGAACATGCCGAACATGCCTGCCGCCAGGAAGAACTGCGAGAGGTACGAGCCGCCTCGGACGCGGTCCTTGATGATGCTGAGCGGCAGGAGCGGCTGGGCTGCCCTCGACTCGTAGAACACGAAGACGATCAGCAGCAGCACGCCGACGACGAGGAAGCCGAACGAGCGGGGTGAGCCCCAGCCGTAGCCCGGCGTGGCCGCCTCGGTGATGCCGTAGACGAGCGAGACGAAGCCGAAGGTCGACAGCAGTGCGCCGGGCACGTCGTACTTGGTCCGTCCCACGAGCTTCGACTCACGCACGTTCGGGATGGCCAGCGCCACCGCGATCAGCGCCATCGGCACGTTCACGAAGAGGCACCAGCGCCACGAGAGGTACTGGGTCAACAGGCCGCCGGCGATCAGGCCGATCGCAGCCCCGGCGCCTGAGAGCGCGCCGTAGACCCCGAAGGCCTTAGCCCGCTCCTTCGAATCGGTGAACGTCACCGAGATGAGCGACAGCGCGGCAGGCGCCAGGATCGCGCCGAAGGCGCCCTGGAGTGCACGGGCGGTGAACAAGAGGCCCTGGGTGGGAGCAAAGCCACCGAGGGCCGAGGCACCGGCGAAGCCGAGCAGGCCGATGATGAAGACCCGCTTTCGACCGGCGTAGTCGGCGATCCGGCCACCGAGGAGGAGCAGGCCACCGAAGGTGAGGGTGTAGGCGGTCACGACCCACTGGCGGTTGACCGCCGAGATGTGGAGCGCCTTCTGGGCATCGGGCAGGGCGATGTTCACGATCGAGGCATCCAAGATCACCATCAGCTGGGCGATCGCGATCACGACCAGGGCGAACCAGCGCCTCGGATCGGGACCCTCGACCTCGGTGGTCGCGCTCGGGGCGGTTTCAGGCATCGCTCATGGCTCCTCGTCCACCGCTCGGTCGGCGGTGCTTTCGACCAACCTAGAGGGAGGTTGGATCGCCATGAGCGCCTCGTCGCCGAGGACCGACGCCGCATGGAGGGCTAGGATCGTCGACGGAGGGGTGCCAGAGCGGCCGAATGGGACGGTCTCGAAAACCGTTGTACGTACTGCGTACCGTGGGTTCAAATCCCACCCTCTCCGCTCGAAGGCCGACGCCGGCCCGGATGTCCCGATGGGCAGCCCGGGTCGGCGTCGTCGCCTTCCACGTGCGACCACGAGCGCCTGAGGAGGCACCATGGCAGAGCAGATCGAGCAGAAGCGGCTCTTGGTGACCGAGGTCCCTGGTCCGAGGTCGAAGGAGATCGCCGCCCGACGCGACGAGGCGGTAGCCGCGGGGGTCAGCTCCGGGGTCCACGCCTACATCGAGCGCGGCAGCGGCGCCATCCTGGTCGACGCAGATGGCAACCACCTCTTGGACCTCGGCAGCGGCATCGCTGTCACCTCGGTCGGTCACGCCCACCCGGCGGTTGCCGCCGCCATCGCCGCACAGGCCCTCGACTTCAACCACACCTGCTTCATGGTCACCCCCTATGAGGAGTACGTGGCAGTGGCCGAGGCGCTCAACGAGCTCACCCCTGGCGACCACGCCAAGAGGACCGCACTGTTCAACTCGGGTGCCGAGGCCGTCGAGAACGCCGTCAAGGTCGCACGACTCGCCACCGGCCGGACTGCCGTGGTCGCCTTCGACCACGCCTACCACGGGCGCACCAACCTGACCATGGCGCTCACGGCCAAGAACATGCCGTACAAAGACCGCTTCGGGCCCTTCGCACCAGAGGTCTACCGGATGCCGATGTCCTATCCGCTCCGAGACGGTGGCCGCAGCGGCGCCGAGGCCGCAGCCGATGTCATCAGTCAGATCGAGGTGCAGATCGGGGCCGAGAACCTGGCCGCCATCTTGATCGAGCCGATCCAGGGCGAGGGCGGCTTCATCGTGCCCGCGCCGGGCTTCCTCCCGGCGCTGAGCGAGTGGGCGACCGCCAATGGCGTCGTGTTCATCGCCGACGAGGTCCAGACGGGCTTCTGCCGCACCGGCTCGTGGTTCGCCTGCGACGACGAGGGCGTGGTACCCGACCTCATCACCACTGCCAAGGGAATCGCCGCCGGCATGCCGCTGGCAGCGGTGACCGGTCGCCAAGAGCTCATGGACGCAGTGCACGCTGGTGGCCTCGGCGGCACCTACGGCGGCAACCCCGTTGCCACCGCCGCCGCACTCGCCTCGATCGGCGTTATGCGCGACGAGGACCTCGCTGCCCGGGCTCGCCACATCGGCGAGATCATCACCGCTCGCTTCGGTGCGCTCAAGGCCGAGCTCGGCTCGATCGCCGAGGTCCGTGGCCGAGGGGCCATGATCGCCATCGAGCTGGTGAAGCCAGGCACCCTCGAGCCAGACGCTGCGCTCGCCAAGGCGGTCGTCGCCTCCTGCGCCGCCGAGGGCGTGCTCACCCTGAGCTGCGGGAGCTACGGCAACGTGGTGCGCCTCCTGCCGGCACTCGTCATCTCCGACGAGCTGCTCGCCGACGGGCTCGATGTCCTGGAGGCGGCGCTGCGCGCCAACTGCTGAGCACCATGACTGCGGCTCAGTGCGGCACGCACGCGCCAGTCGACACCGCTGCAGTGCGGGTCGATGCAGCCGCGATGTCCGGGGCCACCGCTGCGGCGCTGAGCGCGTAGCCGACCTTCGGATTCACGGTCGACCTTGAGAAGACCACCCCGGCGACACCACCGTTGACGAGCAGCGGGCTGCCTGAGCTGCCAGGACGGATCACTCCGGTCAGCTCATCGACCTGTCGGGTCGTCAGCGAGCTCGAGTAGATGTCTCGGCCGATGGCCTCGAAGCTCTGCGCGATCCCTGCTGCGCCAACGACCTCGGGTCCGTTGCCAGGGAACCCGACGAAGGCAGCTGGTGTTCCCGCCGCCTGGGCGGCGGTGTCCAAGGCCAGGGGAGGACCGAGCGTCGTCGGGGTGCGAAGGACCGCAAGGTCGAGCTTCGGATCGACGAGGACCGGCGTCAGAGCGATCGCCTGGTTGGCGACGATGGCGGTGGGGTGTGCCATCCCCGCCACCACATGGGCGTTGGTCACGAGCAGGTGAGGAGCGATCATGAAGCCGGTGCCCTCCTGGTAACCGCCGCACGCAGCACCGAACACCTTGAAGACGCTTCCGAGCGCTGGGGCGGCGATGGCGTTGGCGACCGACGAGGTCGGTGGCGGGACCGTCGACGAGGGGACCGGCACGGCACCGGCGAAGACCGAGGGGAAGCCGGTCGTCGACAAGAGGCCTTGGACCTCGGCCAGGGCAGCTGGCACCGGCGGAAGCGCTGAGTCCACGGTTCGCAAGATGGCAGAGCGATCGACCGCCGAGGTCAACCAGGGGACGCCCGACTGGAGCAGGAAGCCAGCGATCAGCCACGCGGAGATGAGCACGCTCAGCGCCCCGAAGGCGGCACCGGCGGCTGCGTCGAAGGAGCCGAGGTGCCAGCGCTTGAGCGTCACTGCGATCCACCCACCGAGCACCCGGCCGAGCGTCCCGGCCGCCACCGCGGCACCGAGGACGAAGGCCACCGTCAGCACAGTGCGCCAGGTGCCTGACGCCAGCGGCTTGGCCAGCACGAGGGCGATGCCCGCCCCGAAGGCCAGCCCCAGCCAGAACCCGAGGAAGCTCCCGAGCTGGACGACCGCGCCAAGGCGCAGACCATGGATCGCTGCGGCGATGACCAGCACCGCGATGACGATATCGATCCAGCCCACGGGGCCGAGGGTAGACGGACGATGACCCGTCGGCGTGTCGCCGACCTCCTACGCTTGGGAGGTGCCTGCCACCTCATCGCGCCTTCGCATCGCCACCGCCGGTGCGCTCGTCATCGTTGGCGTCGCGCTTGGTGCCTGCTCGACGACCGCCACCTCGTCGACCGCCTCGCTGGCTGCGAGCTCCGGCGTCGGGTCCGCCAGCCCGTTCTTGGCAGGCAACCTGTCGACCATCTCGTGCGGTCCGAGCTCGATCTGCACGGCTGGTGGCTCCTCGTTCAACCCCAACGCCAAGAGCTCGGTCCTGATCGACTCGACCGATGCTGGCACGACCTGGAAGCAGGCCACCCGACCGATCCAGCCTGGCGCGTCCATCACCGACGCGGCCTGTGCGGCCACCTCGTGTCTCGTCGTCGGGACCGTCGGCACCCAACCGCTGCTGCTCAGGAGCGCAGGCAAGACCCATGTCTTCGCCTCGGCCCCAGAGCCGACCGCCGGCGTCCTCGAGGCAGTGGCCTGCTCAGGACCCACGCACTGCCTGGGCATCGCGGCGAGCTCGTCGACGCTGACCACGGTCACCTCGACCAACGCCGGTGCGACGTGGCTGACCGGCAGCACGCTGCCCTCGAGCGCAGGCCGGGTGCTGCACCTCTCGTGCGACACGCCCCACGACTGCGTGAGCGCCGGCATCGATCAGCACGGCACCGCCCAGGTGCTCGTCACCACCGACACGGGCGGCGCCTGGACCCCTCTGGCACTGCCCAAGAAGGTGACCTCGGTCCTCCAGGCGGCCTGTCGAACCGGCGGTACCTGCCTGGTGGTGGCACGAAAGGACGGTGGCACGACGCCGCTGCTCCTCCAGGGCACCGTCAGCGACCCGCTGCTCTCGAAGATCCCGATGCCGGGCCAGCTCATCGCCCCGGATGCGGTGACCTGCATCTCGTCGACGTGCGTCGTGGTCGGCAGTGGCTCAAACAGCCAAGGAGCAGCCTCGTCATTGACCAGGTCGAGCTGGCACATCATCGCCTTGACCTTCGCGCCCACCGCCCTGGTCGACGTGAGCTGCACTGGCGCCACGTCGTGCAGCGCCATCGGCTCAGGCAGCGTGGTGCGCTTGGCGCCTGCGACCTGATCGTCCAGCTCGAGGTCAGTTCCTGATCGCTGCGGCGAGGAGCCCGGGCAGCTTGGTCCAGCTGGGCTTGGCCTCGAAGGCGAGCAGCTTGGACATCGTCGCCCTCGAGTTCTTCGCCGTAGCGAACCAGGGCGGCTTCGGGTTGGAGCGGAACGGGCCTCTGACCACCGACTTCTGGGTGTGCTCGAGCATGTAGGCGTTGCCGACCACGCCGGCACCTGACTGGATGTCCTCGATCGGATGACCCGGATACGCACCCCACGTCGTCGTCGAGAGGGCGAACACGAGCGCGTGCCACAGGTTGAGCCCGATCCCGCCGTACCGCAGATCGGCGATGGCCGCCTCGATGCGCGGCCCGACCACCGGGTCGGCGAGCTGGTCGGGGTGTGCGATGACAGTGCACGAGAGCGTGCCCCAGACCACGTCGTTGCAGAAGGCCACCGCCGCGTCCACGTATTCGGCCGGTGAGGCGGCCTCGAGCGAGGTCTCGGCCATCAGGCTGCAGAACGCCTCGACGTTGAAGCAGATGTCGTCGACGACCGACGAGTCGACGCCCGGGATGATGGTCCATGGCAGGTGGTCCCCGGCGGCGTCGCCGATCTCGACCGCGTCAGGGTGGGCCTCGATGAAGGAGCGTCGGCGATCGTCAGCGCCCGGGTAGTAGGCGTTCCGGGTCGGGATGCCAGCGAGCGCGCCGCGCAGCGCTGCCAAGAAGGCGTCGCGCTGGGTCCAGCCCTTCCACGTGATGATGACCCGGGGGGTCAAGCAGTTGAAGCCCGCGTTGTTGGCCAGCATCGTGGCGACGTGCTCGGCCTGGTAGGCGATGTCCTTGTCGCTCCAGTCCCCTGGCACGATCACGACCGGCGAGACGTTGCCGAGCTCGCAGGTGACCGGCTTGGTGATGAGCGGGTCGACCGCTGCCTTGCGCTCAGCTCCCTCCGCGCCGACGCCGAAGACGATGGCGTCATGGGTCTTGTCGGACCCGGTGACGTGGATCTCGTCGACGAGCTCGTGGCCACAGAGGTGCTTGCCCGCCTCGGCACCACCCTCGACGATGGCCAGGTAGCCGGCATCGATGAGGGGCTTCATCGCAGCGGTCCAGTGCGGGACCAGGTAGTCGTTGACCGGGTTGGCCTTGAGCACGACGACCTTGCCCTCGACGAAGAGCTTGGTCAACACGTCTCGGGGGCCGAGCGACGCCACGTTGCCGGCGCCAAGCACGAGCGACAGGCCCTTCCAAGCTTCGGGGTCCTTGTAGGCCGGCGCCTGCGAGCTCTCGAGCTCAGCTCGGGTGATGCCCGGCTCGATCCACACCTCGCCGGTGGTCTTGGCGTAGAGGATCTTGTCAAAGGTGTCGGCCGGAAAGACCTGCACCACGAGTCGACCGTCCTTCGACTCGCGCACCGGTCCAGGAAACTCGGGTCGACCGACCCGAGCGATGTCCTCGATCGAGACCTTGAAGGTCCGAGCCATCCGCAAGAAGGTGCCGATCCCGCTGAAGAGCTCCTCGCCGCCGTCGACCGCCTTGGGGTCGAGCCCCTTGGCCCGGCATGCTGCCGCCAACCAGGCGTCAGCGGCAGCGACGGTCGAGTCGATCACCTCGCCGAGGAGGCGTGCCCGCTCGGTCGGCGTGGTGGCCGCCCAGGCATCGACCCTTCCTGCGACCCGCTCCACGGCTTCGTCGAGCGCGTCAGAGGAGAACCCCTCGCGGTCTGCGCCAGCGCTCGTCGGCGCAGCAGCGCCTCTCGTGGTGATCGTCATGTGGTCCCCTTTCAGAATCGCTGCCAAGGCTACCGGCCCGACGTGCCGTCGCTCAGGGCGCGAAGATCACCTCTATGCACTTCGGCGCCGTCATCCCGCAGAACGAGCTCGGCCACGACACGGCCGCCATCATCGAGTTCGCACTCGAGGCAGAGCGGCTCGGCTTCGAACATCTGCTGGCCTACGACCACGTGCTCGGAGCTGATCGACAGCACCACACCGATCTGACCGGCCCCTACGGGCTCGACGACACCTTCCGGGAGCCCTTCGTGCTCTTCGGCCACCTCGCAGCGCTCACGTCGCTGGGCTTCGCCACCGCCATCTTGATCGCCCCACAGCGCCAGACCGCCCTGCTGGCAAAGCAGGCCGCCGAGGTGGACCTGCTCTCAGGCGGCAAGCTTCGCCTCGGCTGCGGCATCGGGTGGAACCCGGTGGAGTACGAGGCGCTCGGCATTCCGTTCGAGGGCAGGGGGAACCGACTGGCCGAGCAGGTCGGCGTGCTCCGACAGCTCTGGACCGACGAGCGGGTCACCGCCAGCATCGGCAACGAGCGGATCGTGGCCGCCGGCCTCGCCCCGCTGCCGATCCAGCGACCGATCCCGATCTGGATGGGGGCGCTGGCACCCGCAGCCCTTCGTCGGGTGGGCGAGCTGGCCGATGGCTGGTTCCCGATGGCCTGGCCCGGAGCCGGCTTCGAGGAGCAGCTCGACATCGTCCGCGCTGCGGCCGCTGCGGCCGGTCGTGATCCAGGTTCGCTCGGCATCGAGGGACAGGTGCCCGCAGCTGCCGGCTCGCCGGACACCACGGCACGGCTCGCCGAGCGGTGGACGACCGGCGGTGTGACCCACCTGTCGGTCACCACGCTCAACCAGGGCCTCGTCGGCGCCGAGGCGCACCTCGACGCGCTCAGGTCTGGGGCGAGCGCGCTCGGACTCTCGTAGCGCTCAGCCAGCCTCGTCGCTGCCCGAGGATCGCCAGGACGTGATCGGCCCGAGCGGGCTGAGCACCTCGGTGGAGTGCCACTCGTAGACCTCTCCTCGTCGACGCTTGGCCGCCATGTGGGAGTCCACCCGGCGCCATTGGTCGAGCGACGCCACATCGTCGAAGACCACGATGGTGACGCGCTCCCCATCCTCGGAGGTGAAGGTCTTCCACGAGCGAAGGCCCGGGTGTGCGACTGCAGCCTCGGCCACCGGGACGTTGAGCTCGTCCTTGAGTGGCCTCCCATCGCTGCGGAGCATGGAGCGGAAGATGACGGTGATCGGTCCAGCCATGCACCCGAGTCTCGCGCCGGGTGCGAGGATTGCGCAGTGAGCGAACAGAGCACCCCGCCAGCTGGCTGGTACCCCGACCCAGGCGGGAGCGAATCGTGGCGGTGGTGGGATGGCGACACGTGGACCGAATCGCTTCGGCCCTACCAGCCGCCGACCCCGGTGGCGCCGGCCCCAGACGAGGTCGGCGCAGCCCGACGGCTCCTCAAGCTGGGCATCCCGCTCTTCACCCTGGCGATCACCCTGTCGGCGATCCTGCGTGCCTTCGACACCTCGAGCGCGGCAGCCACGTGGCACACCCTCGTCCACACCTTCCGCATCGCCGCCCAGGGTGGCAGCACGACTGCGTTCCCGACCCTGCCCAGGTCGCCAACGATCATCACGACGCTCTCGAACTTCGTGGTCCTCCCCGCCCAGGTGGTGGGCATCGTCCTCTTGCTGCGCTTCCAGCACCGCAGCTCGACGACGGCGAAGAACCTCGCCATCCCCGCACGCCTCTCGCCGACCATGGGCGTGGTGGGCTGGTTCCTGCCCGTCGCCAACTTCGTCATGCCCCTCATGGCATGGCACGGCCTGGTGAGCCCTGGCCACCTGCTGCGCCGACGCATGGACCTGTTCTGGGCCCTCTATGTGGCCAGCATCGTCGCCCAGCTCGTCGCCTACCCGGCTGCGGCGAGCTCTGGGGTGCTGGCCAGCATCGTGATCTGCGCCGGCCTGGCCACCGCCCTCGGTGCCATCTCGCTGGCCCCCGGCGTGATCGAGGGCGTCGTAGAGGAGCACCGTGCTGCGAGTGGGCACAGGGAGCCGGGCGCGCTCTAGGCTGCGAACCGCCGCCGCGAGTGGGGGCACCTCGATAGAAACGCAACCGCACAAGCAGAAGGAGACATTTCCATGGCGAACGAAGAGTGGGGCCCGCTGGCCGGACTGATCGGCACCTGGGAGGGCGGCGAGGGCGTCGACACCTCCTTCCACAACGAAGAGGGCAAGATCGGCGAAACCCCGTACTTCGAGAAGACCACCTTCAAGCCCTTCGGCCCGGTGGCCAACGGCCGCCAGGAGCTCTATGGCCTCGACTACCGCACCGCGGCGTGGCGCAAGGGTGAGGAGAACGACAACCCGTTCCACACCGAGGTCGGCTACTGGCTCTGGGACGCAGCCGGCCAGCAGGTCATGCGCTGCTTCATGGTCCCTCGTGGCTCGGTGATCATCGCCGGCGGCACCGCCGCACCTGACGCCGCCTCGTTCACCATGACCGCCGCGCTTGGCGTCAACACCTACGGGATCCTCTCGAACCAGTACCTCGACGAGAACGCCAAAACGACGAAGTACGACTGCTCGATCTCGATCGACGGCGAGACCTTCTCCTACGACGAGACCACGGTCTACGACCACTACCTGACCAAGGAGCCGGTCATCCACACCGACCGCAACACCTTGAAGCTGGTATCCCGCGAGGCCTAGGCCTCGACGAACGAACGTTGCAGAGGAGCAGAGATGCTGAAGTGGTCTGACGAGAACATCGCTGTCCAAGAGGCGGTCCGCCGCTTCGTCGACGAGGAGATCCGCCCCGTCTTGGACGACCTCGAGCACGAGGGCGTGCCTCCCTACGAGGTGCTGCGCAAGATGTACTCGACCTTCGGCATGGACGAGATGGCGCGCGAGACCTTCAAGCGCCAGCTCGACCGCAAGCGCAGCGGCGAGGAGGGCACGCAGCGTGCCAGCTCGAACGCAGCGATGACCCTCATCCCGATCATCGAGCTGTGCCGCGTCAGCCCGGGCCTCGTCACCTCGCTCGGGGTGTCGACCGGGCTGGCTGCCGGCACGATCATGAAGCTCGGCACGCCTGAGCAGATGGAGCGATGGGGCCTTGACCTCATGACGCTCGAGAAGGTCGGCGCCTGGGCCATCACCGAGCCCGACTCGGGCTCCGACGCATTGGGCGGCATGCGCACGTCGGCGGTGCGCGATGGGGACGAGTACGTGCTCAACGGGTCGAAGACCTGGATCACCAACGGCCCCTACGCCGACACCATCGTGCTCTACGCCAAGCTCGACGACGGCTCTGACAGCGACCCTCGCACCCGCAAGGTGCTCACCTTCGTCCTCGACACCGGCATGGAGGGGCTTACGCAATCCAAGCCCATGCGCAAGATGGGCCAGAAGTCCTCCCCCACCGGCGAGGTCTTCTTGGCCGACGTGCGCGTCGGCAAGGATCGCCTCTTGGGTGGCTCAGAGGAGCCCAAGGGCGGCGGACGCCAGAGCGCCAAGGACAACTTCGTCACCGAGCGCGCTGGCGTGGCGGCGATGGCGCTGGGTGTGATTGAGGAGTGCCAAAAGCTCTCGATCGACTACGCCAAGCAGCGCCACCTGTGGGGCAAGCCGATCAGCGACTACCAGCTGATCCAGCTCAAGCTGGCCAACATGGAGGTCGCACGCCTGAACGTGCAGAACCTCGTGTTCCGGCACCTCGAGGCCGCCTCGACCGGCGAGCCGACCACCATGGCCGAGGCCTCGGCGATGAAGCTCTACTCAGCCAGGGCTGCTGTCGAGGTGGCCAACGAGGCCATCCAGCTCTTCGGCGGCAACGGCTACGTCAGCGAGTACCGCGTCGAGCAGCTCGCACGTGACGCTCGAGTCCTCCAGATCTACGCCGGCACCGACGAGATGCAGATCGTGGCCATCGCCAAGGACCTGCTCAACCGCTAGCTCGCCTCGGCGAGAGACCTCCAAGTCGCCGTCGGCGGCCTGACAGGGCTACTCTTCGAACCCGGTGAGGTCCACGTCGGTGGGCCCCGATCTCGAAGAACGAGGAGAGCACATGTCCGAGGCCTGGATCATCGACGTCTGCCGCACACCACGCGGCATCGGCAAGCCCGGCAAGGGAGCCTTGGCCGGCCTCCACCCCCAGCAGCTCGGTGCGACCGTGCTCAAGGCGATCGCCGAGCGCAACAGCTTGGACACCTCCGACGTCGACGACGTCATCTGGGGCACGAGCATGCAGATGGGCACCCAGAGCGGTGACCTCGGCCGGATGGCCGCCCTCGATGCCGGGTACGACGACAAGGCGAGCGGCATGACGCTGGACCGCTACTGCGGCTCAGGCATCACCACCACCAACCTCGCCGCCTCGACGATCATGGCCGGCTTCGCCGACCTCGTGGTCGCCGGCGGGACCGAGATGATGTCGCAGTACGGCGCCATCATGGGCGGCCGGAGCCCCTTCATGGACTCGGGCAACCTGCGCCTTCGCGAGAGCCACCCGCAGTCGAACCAGGGCGTGTGCGCGGACGCCATCGCGACCCTCGAGAACATCCCCCGCTCAGCCCTCGACGAGCTGGCGCTCACCTCACAGCAGCGTGCTGCGGTGGCCATCGCTGAGGGTCGCTTCTCAAAGAGCCTCGTGCCGGTCTACGACCTCGACGGCAACCTGCTCCTCGACACCGAGGAGTTCCCCCGTCCGGGCACGACGCTCGAGTCGCTCTCGGCCCTCTCCCCCTCGTTCGGCGGCATCGCCGACATCCCGCTCGACGACGCCGGCACCACCTTCCGCCAGCTGATCTTGAAGAAGTTCCCGGACTTGGAG
>CAITOG010000171.1 GCA_903893955.1 uncultured Actinomycetes bacterium | reverse complement strand
TGGGTGCTCTGCCACGATCGGGCTCGGTGGGCCGACGACGGCTGGGCCTCAGGGGAGTCGACGCTGTGGAGCGAGGAGGGCACGCTGGTCGCCTACGCCACCCAGATGATGCTCTTCACCTACATGCCGACCGATCGCTGAGGCCGCTGCACCCGTATCTGACGCGCCATCAGATTCTGCGCCAGAATGACCCCATGCGCACCTGTGTGATCGTCGATGCCGTCCGCACCCCGATCGGGAAGCGGAACGGCTCCCTGTCCGGCTGGCACGCCACCGACCTTGCTGCCCAGCCCCTCAAGGCGCTCGTCGAGCGCACTGGCCTCGACCCGGTCTTCATCGACGACGTGATCATGGGCTGCACGATGACCGTCGGCGAGCAGGCGATGAACATCGCCCGCAACGCCGCCCTGGCTGCCGGCTATCCGACCAGCGTCCCTGGCACCACGGTGGATCGCCAGTGCGGTTCAGCCCAGCAGGCCATCCACTTCGCAGCTCAGGCCGTCTTGTCGGGAGCGATGGACATCGTCGTCGGCGCAGGCATCGAGTCGATGAGCCGTGTGCCGATCGGATCGACCACCGAACCAGGACCAGGGGAGGCCTACGGACCCCTCTACAAGGAGCACTTCGAGCTCATCCACCAGGGGCAGTGCGCGGAGGACATCGCCACCCGGTGGGGCATCACCCGCGAGGAGATGGACGACCTCGCGTTCACTTCGCACCAGCGGGCCCTTCGGGCGCAAGCCGAGGGGCGCTTCGACAACGAGCTCCTCGCCATCGATGCAAAGAGCGCTGATGGCGCTGCGTCGGGACCGATGACAAAGGACGAAGGGGTGCGCGACACCCCTCGCGAGAAGCTCGGCCAGCTCAAGCCCGCCTTCTTCGAGGACGGGCAGGTGACCGCAGCATCGTCGTCGCAGATCTCTGACGGCGCGGCAGCCGTGCTCGTGATGACCGAGGAGCGTGCCATCGAGCTGGGGCTGCGACCTCGAGCCCGGTTCCACAGCTTCGCTGTGGCGGCGAACGACCCCGAGATCATGCTGACCGCACCGATCCCGGCCACCGCCAAGATCTTGGAGCGCTCTGGCCTCAGCATCGACGACATCGACCTGATCGAGATCAACGAGGCCTTCGCCTCGGTGGTCCTCGCCTGGGAGAAGGAGTTCCATCCCGACATGTCCAAGGTGAACGTCAATGGTGGCGCAATGGCCCTCGGGCACCCGACCGGGTGCTCCGGTGCGCGTCTGATGACCACCCTGCTCAACGAGCTCGAGCGCACCGGGGGTCGCTACGGCCTCCAGACCATGTGCGAGGGCGGCGGACAGGCGAACGCCACCATCATTGAGAGGCTCGGCTGATGGCCGGCGTCCCCGTCGTCGAGGGATTCTTCGACCCGTCGGTCCCAGCGCTGCTCGGCACCAGGTGCACCGAGTGCGCCACCGTCTTCTTCCCTGCTGAGCGCAGCTGGTGCCGCAACCCACGCTGCGAGTCAACGACCTTCGACGAGGTCGAGCTCTCGAGAGAGGGCACCGTCTGGTCCTTCACCGATGCGCAGTACCAGCCGCCGCCGCCCTATGTGCCGGCGGATCCCTACGTGCCCTTCGCCATCGTGGCTGTCGAGCTCGCCGCCGAGGGGATCGTCGTGCTCGGGCAGGCGGCCGACGGGGTAACCGTGGCGGATCTCGCTGTCGGCGGCCGCGTCAAGCTGATCACCGAGACGCTGTACAGCGACGATGACGGCGACAAGCTCGTCTGGCGCTGGCGCCCGATCAAGGAGGCTTGAGAGATGGCATCGAAGCGCAGCGTGGCAGTCATCGGTGCCGGGATGCACCCCTGGGGCAAGTGGGGTCGCAACTTCGTCGAGTACGGCGTTGTCGCAGCGCGAGCAGCCTTGGCTGACGCAGGCGTCGCGTGGACCGACATCGACTTCGTCGCCGGTGCCGACACGATCCGCAACGGCTACCCCGGGTTCATCGCCGGCGCCACCTTCGCCCAGGCACTCGGCTGGTCGGGGGCGAGGGTCTCCTCCTCCTACGCGGCCTGCGCCTCTGGCGTCCAGGCCATCGCGTCGGCCAGAGCACAGATCCTGGCGGGCCTCTCGGAGGTGGCGTTGGTGGTCGGTGCCGATACGACGCCGAAGGGGTTCTTCAAGCCGGTAGGCGGCGATCGACCCGATGATCCAGATTGGCTGCGGTTCCATGTGCTCGGCGCGACAAACCCGACCTACTTCGGCCTCTACGCACAGCGTCGCGTCGCCATCCACGGAGCCACCGAGGAGGACTTCGCGCAGGTCAAGGTGAAGAATGCCGCGCACGGGCTCAACAATCCATATGCCCGCTATCGCAAGGAGGTCACCATCGAGGAGGTCCTCGCCTCGCCAATGGTGGCTGACCCACTTCGGCTCCTCGAGATCTGCGCCACCTCAGACGGTGCCGCGGCAGTGGTGCTGTGCTCGCTGGACTACGCAAAGCGCCACGGCATCGCGAACCCGGTCACCATCGACGGGATCTCGACGGTCACCCCGACGTTCCCCAACGCGGTCATCGAGATGCCCAACTTCGCCACCGACTCCTCGGTCGCCGTAGCACCAGGCGAGCGGACCTTCCGCTCATCGATCGCGCACGCGGCCTACGAGGAGGCTGGCATCGACCCCAAGGACGTCTCCCTAGCGGAGGTCTACGACCTCTCGAGCGCGCTCGAGCTCGACTGGTACGAGGACATCGGCCTGTGCGAGGTGGGCGAGGCTGAGCACCTGCTGCGCTCAGGCGCCACCGCGCTCGGCGGTCGAGTCCCGGTCAACCCCTCGGGCGGCCTCTCGAGCTTCGGTGAGGCCATCCCCGCGCAGGCGATCGCGCAGGTCGCCGAGTGCACCTGGCAGCTTCGTGGCGAAGCCACCGGCCATCAGGTCGAGGGAGCCAAAGTCGCCGTCACCGCCAACCAGGGCCTCTTCGGTCATGGCTCGTCGGTGGTTCTGAGCCGGTAAGGAGCAGTGGTGAGCGCTGAGCTCGACATGGTCATCGAGGTGCTCAGCGCCACAGGCCTCAACGCGCCTGACCTGAGCATCGAGGAGCGACGAGAGCTTCTCTCCGCCAGCATCCCTGACGAGCCTCCCGCTGGGGCCTCGGTTGAGCTTCGTGAGGTGGCCGGACGGCCCGCTGAGATGATCACCGCGGACGACTGTGACGGCCGCAGCACCATCTTGTGGCTCCATGGCGGAGCATTCACCGCCGGTGGGCTTCGCTCCCATCGTGGCTTCGCCGCCAACCTGTCACGACGCAGCGGCGCCAGCGTCATGCTCCTCGACTACTCCCTGGCTCCGGAGGCTCCGTTCCCGGCCGCCCTCGACGATGCCTTGGGAGCCCTGGCATGGTTGCTCAACGAGGGGCCTGGACCCACGGCCACGCTGATCGGTGGCGACTCTGCCGGCGGCGGGCTTGCCCTCTCCACCCTTCTGCGAGCTCGCGACGAGGGTCGTTCGATGCCAGCAGGGGTCATCGCGCTCTCGCCCTGGGTCGACCTGGCGATGACGTCGCCGAGCTATGAGAGCGAGGCGTCCAAGGATCCGATGTGCTCACGAGAGGCGCTCGAGATCTCCGCCGCTGCATATCTTGGCGCCCACGACCGACGAGACCCGAGCTGCTCGCCTCTCTACGGCGACCTCACAGGCCTGCCGCCGATGCTCCTCCACGTGGGGACAAGGGAGGTCCTGCGGGATGAGTCGATCGAGCTGATCGCCGCCGCCAAGGGCGCGGGGGTCGAGGTGACCTCGTGGGTCGCGCCCGACATGATCCATGTCTGGCACGTCTTCGCGGGCAGCGTCCCAGAGTCGGATGCGGCGCTCGCCATCGTCGGCGAATGGGCCGCGCAACGCTTGGCGGGCTGACCTAGTCCTCGGGTCGAAGCAGCACCTTGAGGCTCGCCCCGCTTCGATCCGCCGCCAGCGCGTAGCCCTTGGCGGCGTCGCGCAAGGGCAGCCGGTCGGTGATGATGCCGTCGGTGCGCAACGAGCCATCGAGGAGACGTGGGACGAGCGCTCCCCAGGTCTGCTGGATCGGCGCAGTCGTGGTGCGCAGCGTGATGGAGCGGAAGAGGCTCATCAGCATCGCCATCGGGTAGGGGTTGAGGTCGTGGACGCCGATGACCGAGACCGTGCCGCCTGCCCTGACGGCGGCGAACGACGCGTCAAGGGTCTCGTCGATCGCCACGGCGTCGATGACGGCTGCTGCTCCTCGTCCTGCGGTCGCAGCGAGCACCGCGTCGGCGGTCGGCCCATCTGGACACGTCGCGCCCGATGCCAGGGCTCGGTCGCGGCGACCGGCGACCGGGTCGAAGGCGAGGACCTCGCCGGCCCCGAGGGCGACCGCAGAGCGGACAGCGCAGAGCCCGACAGCACCGAGGCCGATGACCGCCACCGTTTCGCCAGGGCGGAAGTCGGCGCGGCTCGCGCCGGCCCATCCGGTGGCGAGATTGTCGGTGAGGAGCAGGGCAGCGTCGTCGTCGATGCCCTCTGGGATCGCCAGCAGCTGGAAGTCGGCAGCCGGGACCGCCACATGGGTGGCCTGGCATCCGCCGAGCATGCCCGAGCCGAAGACCTGCGGGCCGAGGACGCAGGTGACCGGATCGCCGGTGGCGCAGCCGACACAGGCACCACAGCCAGCGACAGAGGAGACGAGGACACGGTCGCCGACGGCAACCGAGGTCACCGCTGGCCCTGTGTCGACGACGCGCCCGATGCACTCGTGACCGAGTGCGAGGCCGTCGCCGACCGGGATGTCGCCATCGAAGAAGTGCAGGTCGGAGCCGCAGATCGTCGCTGCCTCGATGGCGACGATGGCGCCATCGGGACCCGTGAGGTCTGGGTCCGGTGCCTCCTCGACGGTGATGGTCCGCGTGTGGTCGATGACGACGTGTCGCATGGTGCTCCTCTCTGCCTCGACGGCGCGCCAGGGTGGTCGCTTGTCTATCGTTGGCGCCCGAGGGGAGCGTAGGTTCCCGCTCGATCTGGTGGGGGGAGACCATGGCGAATCCACATGCTGGGGTGCCGTTCGAGTCGAGCGATGACGAGATCGCCGCATCCCTCGAGGACGTCAGCATCCCCACCTTGCTGCTCTCGCTGGTCCACATCACCGGCGACCTCGAGCTGATCAGGGGCCAGCTTGCGCCGGCGGGCCTCTTCTTGAACGAGGTCCAGGGCTACATGAGCGATGAGGACAAGGCCGCAGCTCGGGCGTTGGCGCTCCCGATCATCGCCGCCTTCCGAGATGCCGGGTGCCCTGAGCCGGCACCGCTCGACCAGGCGGCTGTGGCCGAGATGATGCGCTGGCTCGTCTGCGAGGAGGTGCCCGACGAGTACGTCGAGATGCTCATGGAGGAGATGGAGCTCGACGGCACCGACGCGCGGTCGTGCCCTCCACCGGGGACGAAGCAGGCACGGGCGGCGCTGCCGGTCGTGGTGATCGGGTGCGGTGAGTCCGGGCTGCTGGCGGGCATCCGGCTCGCCGAGGCAGACATTCCGTTCACCATCTTCGAGAAGAACCAGGGCGTCGGCGGCACCTGGTGGGAGACCACCTACCCCGGCGCCAGGGTGGACGTCGGCAACCACTTCTACTGCTACTCCTTCGAGCCCTCCGACGAGTGGACCGAGTACTTCGCCCGCCAACCCGAGCTGCAGCGCTACTTCGAGGCCACGATGCGCAAGCACGGCATCGACGAGCACATCGTCTTTGAGACCGAGGTCACGAGATGCGTGTGGGACGAGGACGATGACGTGTGGTCGGTCGAGACGCTCGACGCTCTTGGGCACCATGCCGTGCACAAGGCTCGTGCGGTGATCTCCGCTGTGGGGCAGCTCAACCGACCGTCTGTGCCTGCGTTCGAAGGGGCCGAGGACTTCGCGGGGCCGTCGTTCCACTCGGCACGGTGGGACCACTCGGTGGAGCTCGCTGGCAAGCGGGTGGCCATGATCGGTGCGGGGGCGAGCGGCTTCCAGATCGCGCCGGCGATCGCCGAGGATGTGGCGCAGCTCACCATCTTCCAGCGAAGTGCGCAGTGGATGTTCCCGAACCCCAACTACCACGAGCAGGTGGGCCCTGGCGTCCGCTGGGCACTTCGTCACCTCCCTTTCTATGGGCGGTGGTACCGGTTCCTGATCTTCTGGCCGGGGTGCGACAAGGGGCTCGAGGCCGCACGCGTCGACCCGTCGTACCCAGACCAGCAGCGGGCGGTGAGCGAGATGAACGAGCTCACGCGGATCATGTTCACCGACTGGATCACGAGCCAGCTCGACGGCGACGATGAGCTGATCGCCGAGGTCGTCCCCGACTATCCACCGACCGGCAAGCGGACCCTGCAGGACAACGGCAGCTGGCTGGCCACGCTTCGTCGAGACAACGTGGAGCTGGTGCGCACCGGCATCGACCACCTCGAGCCGTCCGGCGTCGTGGACGCCGACGGCCAGCTCCACGAGGCAGACGTCGTGGTCTACGCCACTGGCTTCAAGGCGACCAAGGTGCTCTGGCCGATGGGTATCGTCGGCCGTCAGGGCCAGGTCCTCGCCGAGCGGTGGGGCGACCGGCCGGCGGCCTATCTCGGGATCACGGTGCCAGGCTTCCCGAACCTCTTCTTGATGTACGGACCAGGGACCAACCTCGCCCACGGCGGCAGCCTGATCTTCCAC
>CAITOG010000170.1 GCA_903893955.1 uncultured Actinomycetes bacterium | reverse complement strand
GCTGCTGGAGATCGCCGACATCTTCGTGATCAACAAGGCAGACCGACCCGGGGTCCGAGAGGCGCGCCGTGACCTCGAGGGGATGCTGGACCTGTCCATCCTCGGGGACTGGCGACCGCCGATCGTCGAGACGATCGCACAGGACAACTCAGGGGTCGAGGAGCTCTGGGCCACGGTGGCAGCGCATCGGGCCCACTTGCTCACGACGGGTGAGATCGAGGAACGTCGCGCCAAGCGGCTCGCAGAGCTGTTGCGGCGGACCATCGCCGCCTCACTGGCCGATCGGGTTGAGCAGGTGGCTGACGGATCGCTCTTCGATGAACAGGTGGCCAGGCTCGTGGCCGGTCAGATCGATCCTTACGAAGCGTCAGGCATCTTGCTCGAGGGCTGAGCGGTCAGCGTGAGCGGTCGAGCTCGGCGATGAGCTCGGTGGTAGCCATCTCTGGGGGGACGATGTTGATCGCCACGCCGGTCCCCATCTCGAAGCCAGCCCGAGTGGTGGCCTTTGGCACCACGTGGATGTGCCAGTGGAAGGGCTCACCGATCCGGAATGGCGCTGAGTGGAACACGACGTTGTAGGCGACATCACCGATCGCGGCGACCATTGCGGCGAGTGCCGTGCGAAGCGCGATGCCAGCGGCCTTGACGTCGTCATCTTCGGCCATGTGCAGGTGGGGGCTGTGAACACGGGGGATGATCAAGAGTTCGTAGGGGACGCTCGACCAGTAGGGGCAGAGCACGACGACGTGGTCGTCCTTGTAGACGACTCTCTGGTTCACCGACTCCTCGGCCTCGATGGTGGTGCACAGCAGGCAGCGGGCGGTGAATCGTGCGAATCGAGCCTGCTCTTCGGCGAGCTCTCGGGGGACGAAGCTCATGCCGAGCAGCTGTCCGTGGGGGTGTTCGACAGAGGCGCCCGCCTCACGGCCGGCGTTGACGATGGCCTGGGAGTAGCGGAGGTTCTTTGACGCGGCGTGCTGCGCGATTCGGTCGCGTAGCACCGTCATGACGAGGCCGGCCTGCTCGTCGCTCAGGTCTGACCACGAACTCGAGTGCGATGGCGATAGCACCAGTACCTCATGGATCCCGCCAGCAGAGCCTGCGGTGAAGACAGGACCGCGATTCTCCACGATGAACGGCTCGTCACCCTCGAAAGCTGGGTATTTGTTGGGGATCACCCGGACCCGCCAGGCACCGTCCTCGTCATAGGACGCCAGCGGCGGCGGGGTCTCCTCCTCGTGGCCTGGGCAGAACGGGCACGGCTTGAGCGGTTCGTGGGCGAGTCGTTCGGCATGGAGCACGAAGGCGTCGGGTCGCGTTGCGCGAGCGGAGGAGATGACGACCCATCGTCCTGAAAGCGGATCAAGCCGCATCTCGGTCATCGGGTCACCCTCTCCTCATCGTCTAGCCGGCGCGAGCGCACTCAGATCGTATCGTCGGCGGGAGGTTGGCACGCGCCGCGTCGATCACGTTGGGAGCGCAGGCGCGTCCTCAGGAGGGCTTGTGGACCATGATGTAGATCCCGTAGGCCACCGCACCGGTTGCGATCACGACGCCGAGCACGGCCCCCACCCGACTCACCACTCGCCGGGCACCTGACTCTGAGGCACTGCTGGCCTGGAGAGCGATGGCCACCGAGAGCACCAGGACGATGCCGATCCCGAAGACTGCGGCGGCCACGACGGCCTCGCCGAGCGAGTGCCAGGCGATGAACGGCGTGGGCTTGGTCGACGAGCTCGACGCTGCTGCGATCAGGGCGCTCATGCGGCCACCTCCGGCTCACCCACGACGGTCTCGACTGGAGCCGGCCCCCACTCGTCGTTGACGTTGTGGTGGGTCACGGGGTTCTTTCTCGAAAGCACGTACACCCCGCCACAACCAGCGGCGAGGATGAGGGCGAGGACGATCGAACCGGCGGTGCCACCGATGCCAGCGGCGATCGCATACGCTGCCGCGCCCACAACCGCTGCAGCAGGCAGGGTCAGGACCCAGGCGCCGACCATGCGGCCGAAGACGTGCCAACGGACGGGCGCGCCTCGGCCAATTCCAGAGCCGACGACCGAGCCGGTGCAGACCTGCGTCGTCGAGAGCGGAAATCCGAGGTGCGATGAAGCGAGGATGACCGCAGCGGAGGTGGTCTCGGCGGCAAAGCCCTGGGGTGGCTCGATCTTGGTCAACCCCTTGCCCATCGTGCGGATGATCCGCCAACCGCCGATGTAGGTGCCGAGTCCGATGGCCAGACCGCATGAGGCCACCACCCACGTTGGCGTGGTGGCGGTCTTGGCGATGGTCCCGTTGGCGATGAGCGCCAGGGTGATCACACCCATGGTCTTCTGTGCGTCGTTGGTACCGTGCGCCAGCGAGAGCATCGACGAGGAGCCCACCTGCGTGAGACGGTACGACTTGTCCCGCACCTCCTCTTTCGAACGGCGGTTCGCCCGAAAGGCCAGCCACACGCCGATGGCGGCGATGACGCCCGCCACGACCGGAGCGAACGCAGCTGGAACGAGGACCTTGGAGACCAGGCCGCTCCACTCGACCGACGAGGCACCGGCATGGACGATCATCGCGCCGACCACCCCTCCGATGAGAGCGTGACTCGAGCTCGAGGGGATGCCGAAGTACCAGGTGACCACGTTCCAGAGGATGGCGCCGGCCAATCCGGCGAAGACCACCGTGACGGTCACCGAGTTCTGGTCGACGATCCCCTTGGCGATGGTTGCCGCCACCGCCAGCGACAAGAACGCGCCGACCACGTTGAGCACCGCACTCAGCGAGACCGCGACGCGGGGCTTGAGCGCGCCGGTGGCGATCGAGGAGGCCATGGCGTTGGCGGTGTCATGGAAGCCATTGGTGAAGTCGAAGGCGAGGCCGGTGATGACCACGGCGACCAGGAGGACCGTCTGATGCATATCTTCTGTCTAGACCACCTTCTCCCGCTGCGGTGAGCCGATCTCGCTTAGCGAGAGGGATTTCCCTTGAAGTTCGCTCGCGAGTAACGATCGTGTTACCTGGCGTCGCCCCGCACTGGACTCAGGCTGCGACAAGATGTCCAGATGCTCGCTGTTGCAGCCCCGCGCTCAGCCCTCTTCGATGTCTTCTTGATCATCCATGTGCTGGTCGGGCTGGCGTCGCTCGTCGTGCTCGGCGCGATGTATGGAGCGCTGGCTGGATTATCGAAGTCATCGGCGGGGGAGCGGTGGCCGGCAGGACCAGCGAGGTTCTTCGCCCCCGGCCATGAGATCGGTGGGCGAGTCCTCTACCTCATCCCCGTGACCGGGTTCGCATTGCTCGGTGCGAGCCACGGTGACTCCTCACTCCACGACAGCTTCGTCCAGATCGGTCTCGGAATGTGGGTGATCGCGGCTCTTGTCGCCGAGGTCTGGGTGTTCCCCGCGACCCAACGCCTGCGTCGACTCATCTCGGCCAACGAGGTCGTCCCTGCAGATGACACGTGGCGGCGCTCGGTCGGCCAAGCCAGATGGGCGATCGACGGCGTGCTCCTCGCAGTCGTCGCCGGTGCGGTGGTGATGCTCGTCCAGCCCTGAGGGCTGCCTGCACCTATGGCTGGGCGTGGAGCAGCGTCGGGATGCCGACCATGCCAGCGGCGACCGTGATGTTGGTCACCTCGTCGACGAGGACGAAGCTGCCCGTGATGCGGTTCTCCTGGTAAGAGTCGACCACCAACGGCGAGGCGGTCTTGATGGTCACGAGGCCGATGTCGTTGGCCTCGAGCGAGGCAACGCTGCTCAGACTGAGCTCGTTGACGTCGAGCCTCGAGCGGATCGATTCCACGATGGCTGGTGTGGTGCGGGTCGTGTGCTTGATGCGCAGACGAGTTCCAGGCAGGAGAGGCTGGGGGCTGAACCAGCAGACCGTGGCCTCGAGGTCCTGGGTGACCGTGGGGACGTCGGCGGCGCCGACGATCATGTCGCCACGAGACACGTCGAGGTCGTCGGCCAGGCCGACTGAAACCGAGAGGCCGATCGGCGCCTGCTCGACGATGCCGCTCGGCGTGCGGATCTCGGTGACGGTGGAGCGGAGGCCTTCGGGCAGCACCACGATCTCCTCGCCCACCGTGATGGGGGCCCCGTCGACCATCCCGGCGTAGGTGCGACCGCCGCCAGGCTGCCGGAGGATCCACTGGACGGGGAGCCGAGTGGCCGCGTCGGCATGGCTGCCATGGTCGCCAGCCCAGCCGCCAGCGGGTGCGCTTTCGAGGGCCTCGAGCACGGTGGGTCCGTCGTAGTACGGGGCAGCAGAGGAGCGCTCGACGACATTGTCGCCATTGAGGGCGGAGATAGGAATCACTGTGAGCGACTCGATCTCGAGCGTCTTGGCGAGTGCCTCCATCTGGGCGACCACGCGGGTGTAGAGAGTGGATCGCCAGTTCCCCTCGTCCATCTTGTTGGCTGCCACCACCAGCTGGCGGACGCCGAGCAGGGAGGCGATGCAGAGGTGGCGGCGGGTCTGCTCCTTGAGGCCGGTGGTCGCATCGACCACCACGAGCGCCAGGTCAGCGGTCGATGCCCCAGTGGCCATGTTTGCCGTGTATTGGACGTGCCCCGGGCAGTCGGCGATCACGAACTTGCGGCGAGGAGTGGCGGCGTAGCGGTAGGCCACGTCGATGGTGATCCCCTGCTCGCGCTCTGCCCGTAGGCCATCGGTGACGAAGGAGAGGTCCATGTCGCCGACACCGCGATCCTTCGACGCTTGCGCCACGGCATCGATCTGGTCGTCGAAGAGCTGCCTGGTGTCGACCAGAAGCCGACCGATCAAGGTTGACTTGCCGTCATCGACCGAACCGATGGTGGCAAAGCGCAGGAGGTCCATGACCTCGTCAGGAGCGGTGGTGGTTCCCATGACCTAGAAGTAGCCCTCTCGCTTGCGGTCTTCCATGGCAGTCTCCGAGAACTTGTCGTCTGCTCTCGTAGCACCACGCTCCGAGACGGTCGACAGGGCTGTCTCGGCGATGATGTCCTCGATCGTCGATGCCGATGACTCCACCGACCCGGTACAGGTCGCATCGCCGACGGTGCGGAACCGGACGAGCTTGCGCTCCACGGTCTCGCCTGGTCGAGGCGAGACCCATTCAGAGAGCGCCAGCAGCATGCCGTCGCGCTCGATGACGTCCCGCTCGTGCGCGTAGTAGATCGTCGGCAGCTCGAGCTTCTCACGAGCGATGTACTGCCAGATGTCGAGCTCGGTCCAATCCGAGAGGGGGAAGCCCCGCAGGTGCTCGCCTGGCGACACCTTGCCCTGGTAGAGCTGCCAGAGCTCAGGTCGCTGGCGTCTGGGGTCCCACTGGCCGAATGAGTCGCGGAACGAGAGCACCCGCTCCTTGGCCCGGGCTTTGTCCTCGTCTCGTCTCGCCCCGCCGAAGGCCGCATCGAACTTGTGCTCATTGATGGCGTCAAGCAGCGTGACGGTCTGGAGGCGATTTCTCATCCCGTCAGGGCCGGGATCGGCGACGCGGCCCTTGTCGATGCTCTCTTGAACGCTTGCAACGATGAGCCGCTCGTCGAGCTCCTCGACGATGGCGTCGCGGTACGCGATGACCTCAGGGAAGTTGTGCCCGGTGTCGACGTGCATGATGGGGAAGGGCAGTTTGCCGGGCAGGAACGCCTTCACCGCCAGGTGGAGCAGCACCGCAGAGTCTTTGCCGCCACTGAAGAGAAGGACTGGTCGCTCACATTCGGCAGCGACCTCGCGGATGATGAAGATGGCGTGCGACTCCAAGAGGTCGAGGTGGTCGATCCGCTCAGTCAACGATGTCGTCGTGTTGCTCACAGTGCCGTCCATGCTCTTGCGCATCGGGTGCGCCCTCGAATAAGAAACCGGGCTGCTCACGTCCTCCAAGCCGCCTCAGGGAACACTAGTCGCAATTCCTGACTAGTTTGGTCGGGTAATCTCCTTCACACCTCCACAATGGTGCGATAGGCCGTCAAGAGAGCAGGATCCCGTCATGACCACACGCCAGGCAAAGTTCTCGAGCGAGCAGCTTTACGAGATCTCTGAGGGGTTTGAGGCAGCGACGCCAGGGCAGATCGTTCGATGGGCGACCACGACATTCGGCCGAGACCTGGTGTTGGCCTGCTCGTTCCAAGACATCGTGCTGCTCGACATCGCAGTGGGGATCGATCCTGGGATCGAGGTGATCTTCTTGGACACGGAGGCGCACTTCCCCGAGACACTCGACTATGTCGACCTCGTGACGAAGCGCTACGGGCTCAACTTGACCGTCACCAAGCCCGGCCCGGAGGCAGCAGCGACGCCGTGTGGCGCCGAGGGCTGCTGCAAGGTGCGCAAGGTCGCGCCGCTTAAGGAGGCGCTCGTTGGCAAGGCTGCGTGGTTGACCTCGGTCAAGCGCGTCGATGCGGTCACGCGATCGGTCACCCCGATCGTGTCCTTCGACGAGAACTTCGGACTGATCAAGATCAATCCGCTGGCCACGTGGACTGACGACGACGTGGCGGCCTACGAGGCCACCCACGACCTACCCATCCACCCGTTGATTCCGCAGGGTTACCTGTCGATCGGTTGCGCGCCGACGACCCGACCGGTTGCGCCCGGCGAGGATCCCCGGGCAGGACGGTGGTCGGACAGCGACAAGATCGAGTGCGGCCTGCACGAGTGACTCGTGCCGCGCTGATCGACGACCTCACCGTCGTCCGAGAGGGGCGGACCATCTTGGCCGTCGAGCACCTCGAGATTGCTTCGCATGATCGATGGGTCCTGCTTGGCCCGAACGGATCAGGCAAGTCGACCTTGTTGACCGTGCTCGCGGGCCGGTTGTGGCCGACCACCGGCACCGTCGAGCTGCTCGGCGAGCGGCTCGGTCGAGTTGATCTGCGTGAGCTTCGGCCCCGCCTCGGCCTGCTGAGCTCGTCGTTGTCGCGACAGCTCCGTGTCGACCTCCGTGTCCACGATGTCGTCGTGACCGGTGTTGACGGCGCGCTCGAGCCGTGGTGGCGCGAGTACCCCGAAGCGGCGCACCTCGCGGCGGACCGGCTCCTCGACGAGGTTGGTGCTGGGCACCTCACGACATCGACATTCGGCGTGCTCTCCGACGGCGAGCGGGCGAAGGTCCTCTTGGCTCGGCTGCTGATCGCAGAGCCCGAACTGCTGTGCCTTGACGAACCTGCGGCGGGCTTGGATCTCGGCGCTCGAGAGCTCTTCCTCGAGAGACTCGCCCAGGTGTTCGAGCGGCAGAGCGCGACTCCGGTGGTCCTGGTCACCCATCACCTCGAGGAGATCCCCCCTGGGCTGACACACGCGGCGATCCTCACGCACGGCAAGGTGCTTGTCGCAGGCGAGGTCGGCGATGCCATCACCTCAGCGACCATCTCTGAGGCGTTCGGCGTGTCGGTCGTCGTCGAGCGGTACGACGGCGGCCGGTACTCGGCTCGAGCCAGACGCTAAGAAGCGATAACAAGGAGGCCGAGGCTGAGCCCGGCGATCGCTGCGTGGTAGGTCACGTGGACAAGCAGTGCCTCGCGGGGGAGCGGGCGGACGAAGCGGTTAATGGCAAGGAGCAGGTCTGAGGCGACGAAGCTGAGACCGCCGACGATGGGCAGCCATGCGAATGACGTCATCACGCCGCCGGCGGCCATCGCGGCGGCGGCCATGGTGGCGATGGCGAGAATGTAGACAGCGACCGGCGCGACCATCGCTTTGTCTTGACGTCCAACAGCGCGAAGGACGAGCACCGCTGGCGCCGCCATCAGGGCGACGAGGATGGCGCCGGAAATCACGAGCGTGCCGTGGGGAAGGCGCAGGTAGCCGACTGCGAAAAGGATCTGCGCGACGAGGAACGAGCCGAGGCCAACGAGGAACAGCGAGCTGCCTTGTCGCTCTGGGAGCATCAGCGCAACATCGCCGGCACAGCAGAGGACGAGCGCCGCGATCGTGATGATTCGGGTCGACGTCGCCACGCCCGGCGCCACGGCAACGACAGCGACCAGCAACAGAGGGATCGCAGGCTTGGCGACGAGCTCGAGACGCGCGAGTCGCGGCACTGATACGGCAGTCCAGTCCGCCACGCAGACGATGGCGGTGACGAACAGGAGCGCGACCACAGCGCCTGACGAGAAGATCGAGCTCGTGGCCATCTGTCGACACTAGCCATCTGCGATGGCGCACTCGTCGAGGATCCACCACCTCTTGAAGGGTGTTCGGTACGTTTGGTTTCCAGCCCAACGAAGAGGCGGGGAGGCTGTTCTATGGCGATTGTCGTCATCCTCGTAGTGCTGTGGGGAGTCGTCCTGACGCCGACCGTGCTGCGCAGGTTCAAAGGGGGCGAAGGCCACCAGTCGATCGACTCCTTCCACCACTCCCTCCACCTCCTCGAGCGGTCTGGTCCGAAGATCGTCCAGCCCGCCTACCGCCTCAGCTCGCCAACCTCGATCTCAACGCCAACAACCCAGCCCCGTCCACGACTCGTCTTGCTCCGGCCTCTCGGCCAGGGAGAGGAGGAACCCATGTTCGACCGCGAGACGGAAGTCTTCGATGACGATGGAGAGCGCTATGAGCGCTACTACGTCGAGAGCGAGGAGCCGCCCAGCTTTGGAGCCTCCCTGCCGTCCGAGAGCTATGGCCGACGGATTGCTGCACGTCGCCGGCGAAACATCCTCTTCGGTCTGGCTGCTGCGGTCGTGGTGAGCGGACTCGGCACAATGGTCGTCGGTTCGATGATCTACCTCCTGGTGCTCTCGGTCCTCGCACTCATCGGCTACGTCGCGCTGATGTCATGGGCGGCGACCACGGGCCAATACTCCCGATCGGCGGCACCATCAGTCGATCGGCATGTCGCTCGAGCTGTGGTCGGTGACAATTGGCATGACGACGGCTACGGCTACGACGACGAGCTCTACGCCGCTGGCACAGGGCACGACCTGCCGGATGATCGCTGGGCTGACGACGGTTGGTGGGACGAGCCCCGCCACGTCGCATCTCGCTAACAGCGCCTTTCGACGCGGGTACACTCTCCCCTCTACGGGGGTGTAGCTCAGTTGGCAGAGCGCTACGTTCGCAATGTAGAGGCCGTGGGTTCGAATCCCATCACCTCCACCCGCTTGAGTCATGAAGACACACACGATCGCTTCGACTCTGCGATCTCTCAGCATTCCTGGGACAGGCAAGCCTGAAGGGGCCCTGAGGACCGCAGCTGATCCTCGGTCCACGTTCTGACATCACCTGAACGGGACGGAGATATGGTCGCCCGCATGGCCGAATGCCGCCCTCACGTGCCAGGCGAACATGGAGTCGACAATGGAGGGTCCGGCTCTCCTCCGGAGCCCAACGCCATCGTCGGCCGACTCAGCCGGCGGCAACTTCTCACCGCCTCGTTGGCGGTCGGAGCGGGGCCGATCCTTGCTGCGTGCGCGAACGCCGGCTCGAGCGCCCCTGCACCCCTGCCGCCACCGTCGATCTTTCGGGTCTCGAGGTGGCACGACGACCCTCTGGCACTCGGCTCCTACGCCGCCTTGCCCCCAGGATCGACGTCGGCCATTCGCTCTGCCGCCGTCATCCCGGCGCAGGGTCGCTTCGTGCTTGCTGGCGAAGCCTTCGACCGTTCGTATCCCGGCACCGTGAACGGTGCGATGGCGAGCGGCGAGGATGCAGCCCGTGCACTCACCACCCAGCGGCCATCGATCAGCGGCGGGACGGTGGTCGTGGTCGGCGCAGGGGTTGCCGGGCTCTCAGCCGCCCGATCGCTGAGCACCTTGGGCGCGAGGGTGACGGTAGTAGAGGCTCGCGACCGGATCGGGGGTCGGATCCACACCGATCGCTCGGCCGGATTTCCTATCGAGCTCGGTGCGGCATGGGTGCATGGTCTCGCCCGGAACCCGCTCGTGCCGATCCTGCGATCTGCCGGGCGGAGACTGCTCGTCACCAACTACGACGATCTGAGCGTCGTCGGTCGAGATGGCAGCGCGATCCCAATCGACCAGGTCACTGCAGCGCAGGATCGCCTCTGGCGCGATACCAATCGGGCCCAGCGCGAGGGCGATGACCCCATGTCGCTGGCTGCAGGCCTCGCGCACGTCGGCTACCCGACGGATCCGCTGCACCAGTGGGCGCTGACGACCGAGATCGAGCAGGACTACGCCGATGATGCATCGCGGCTCAGCCTCGAATGGTTCGACGACGACCACTCGCTGATCGGAGGCGATGCCATGGTGGTGGGGGGCTATGACGCTGTGCCCCTTGCACTCGCTGCCGGTCTCGACGTGCGCTTGAACCACACCGTGACCTCGATCGCTCCGAGTGGAGCCGGGGTTCGGATCACGCTTGGTGAGGGAGGTGATCTCGTCGCCGACGCCGTCGTCGTGACTACCCCGGTCTCGGTGATCAACGCCGGCCGCCCCGCGATCGCCTGGGACGAGTTCGAAGCTTCGTCGCAGCGCAAGGCTGTTGAGGGGTTCGCCATGGGTGATCTCGAACGAGTCGTCCTGATCTATCCGTCGAGACTCTGGTCGAACCGGCAGGTCCTGGGAGTCGTCGGGACCTCTCAGGGTCGCTTTGCAGAGAGCTACGACCTCACTCAGGTGCTTGGGCGCCCAGCGCTGACAGCCTTCAGCGCCGGAACAGCGGCTCGCACGCTTCCGGGACCCACAGCCACGGTCTCGCTGGCGCGGCAGGATCTCGGAGGTCTCGCGACAGCCCATTGAAGTGGCGACGCGAGGCAAGGTCGAGGAGGAGCAATCCTGAGCTGAACGATCTTCTCCACCCGTCGGTCGGAGATCCTCGTCGGCGAGGTCTTGGGCCAGGTCGATCGCAGCTCGAGACTGCCGCGCCTTCAGCCCGGCATGGCTCGCCTGCTCTCGTCAGTGGGTGGGATCAGGTGCCGTCGAGTGACCGCGAGTGTTGGATAGCTTGGCGAAGGGCGTTGTGGCCGATCTCCTCGTAGTTCTGTCGACCCTCGGTGCCGAGGTTGACGAAGAACAGCCCGAAGAGCACCGCCCAGGCGAGGGCTCGTCGCTCAAGCATCCGATCGAGCCGTCCGTATGCGTCCCTGAAAGCGGTGAAACCCTGTTCTGGCAGGACCAGCCATGCTGCCGCAACATCAGATGCGGGGTCACCAGCGCACAGGTCGCCAAAGTCGATGACGGCCGAGATCATCCCGTCCATGAGCAGGATGTTGCCTGGGTGGACGTCGCCGTGAAGCCACACTGGATCGCTCGACCACGGCGTCGCCGCCAACCCGTGCGCCCACACTGCTCGAGCGGCCTCACTGTTGACGAGGTGGGCTGCCCTGACGAGCTGATCGTCGAAAGAGGATTGGCGGCGCGCCAGGGGCACGCCTCGTACCTCGCTGGTCGGCGCAGCGATCGGTGCCGGCTGGTGCATCTCGCGTAGGAACTCTCCGAGTCGACGAGATGAGTCGTCGATCTGCGTGATCGGGCTCACATCGCCGGGCTCGCCCTCGAGCCACGGCACGATGCTCCATGGGGCACTGAATGTCGAAGAGGGATCACCGATGCGCATAGGGCGCGGGATCGGCAGCGTGATGCGATCGGCCAGCTCGGGCACCCATCGAAGCTCACGACGCAAGAGCTCCACGGCGACGCGGTGGCGGGGAAGCCTCACCAGGTGCTCGCGACCCAGCCGCCAGAGCGAGTTGTCGAAACCTTCCCCCACGAAGGTCAGGTCGCCTGCGGCAAGGTCAGGGTGCTGCTCGCCAAGGATGCGCGACACCACGTCCACGTCGATCTGGAACTCTGCGAGCGGCCAGGTCACGAGAGCAACTCGCCTCCCCGACCAGCCATCACGCCTTCTGCGCGGCCTCGGCGATCTCCTTGGCCCAACGGTAGTCAGCCTTGCCAGAGGGGGAGCGCTGGATGTGATCGACGAATACGACATCCTTGGGCAGCTTGTACCGGGCGATGTGCGCAGAGGCGTGCTCGGTGATCGCAGCCGCATCCTGGACACTGCCATCGGAGAGGTGGACGACGGCGACCACCTCTTGGCCCCATCGCTCTGAGGCCCGCCCCGCCACGACCACGTCGACGACGCCTGGGTAGCCGGCGATCGCCGCCTCGACCTCTTCGGCGAAGATCTTCTCGCCTCCGGAGTTGATCGTGACCGAGTCACGACCGAAGAGTTCGACGATGCCGTCAGCGTGCTGTCGAGCTCGATCACCGGGGATCGAGTAGCGAACGTCATCGATCACAGGGAACGTCCGGGCCGACTTCTCGGCGTCGCCGAGGTAGCCCAGCGGGACGAAACCACCCTGGGCCAGCCAGCCCATCCCCTCGTGACCTGGCTCAAGGATGGCGGTGAGCTCCTCATTGGCCACCAGCGCGCCAGGCCCAGGTTGGAAGGAGCCGGCGGCCTCGCCAGACGCCGACGAGGTCGACATCTGCGCGCCAGTCTCGGAAGAGCCGACGGCGTCGGTGATGAGGACGTTCGGGAGCCGTTCGGTGATCAACGCCCTGACTGCTGCAGTCAAGGGTGCGCCGCCATTGCCGATAGCGAACAGCGTCGAGGTGTCGTAGTCGCCTCGGTCGAGCTCCTCGAGCAGCGGCCGTACGGTGGCGTCACCGACCACGGTGAAGGTGTTCACCTTCTCCTTCTCGACGGTGCGCCAGATGTCGGCAGGGTCCATGTGGCGAGGATTGTTGGCGAAGACAAGCGTGCTGCCCTCGCACGCCATGATGTAGCTCGCCCACTGCGCAGCACCGTGCATCAGGGGAGGCAGCACGAGCACCTTGAGGCCGAACCCGTTGATAGCGCCGTCGCGAAGCGCCTCATAGGAGCGGACCATTTCCCAGGTCCCGATCTTCCGGCCACCCATGGCGGACATGAAGATGTCGTGCTGGCGCCAGAGCACGCCCTTGGGCATCCCTGTCGTACCGCCTGTGTAGAGGATGTAGAGGTCGTCGGGGCTCGGCTCGACCGGTGGCCCGGCGGGATCCGCGCTTGCAAGCGCCTCCTCGTAGTCGACAGCACCGTCGATGAGCGCTTCTCCTGAGTCGTCGGCGACTTGGAGGAGGACGACAGGTGGGGTGGCGAGCGTGTGGAGGACCTCTGCGAGCACCGGTGCCAGCCTGGCGTGGAAGATGATGGCGCCCGGCCGAGCGTCGTTGAGCAGATACGACAGCTCCTCGCCGACGTAGCGGTAGTTGACGTTGAATGGCGCACACCTTGCGAGGTACGAACCGATCATCCCCTCGAGGTATTCGGTGCCGTTGTAGAGGGCGAGTGCCACGTGGGACTGCCCTGACTCATGGCCCCCGAGGACGCTGCGTTCCTTGGTGGCGCCGAGGCCGTGGCTGTGGAGGTAGGAGGCCAGCCGGCGAGCTCGCTCGGCGGTCTCTGCGTAGGTCAGCCGTCGCTCCTTGGCGACGAGGAACTCGCGGTCGGGAAGGGTCTCAGCAAGGGTCGTGAAGACGGTGCCGAGGTTGAACTGGTCATCGGTGTGGGTATCGAGCACACGCTGAGGCTATCTGCACCGCGACGAGCGCACACAGTGGGCTGCCGCGGTGCACGAGCGGATCCGGCGATCTGCCAAGATTCGAACCATGAGCACCTTCGACGTCATCAACCCGGCCACCGAGGAGGTCATCACCTCGGTGCCGTCGCTCTCACTCGAGGAGACCGACGCAGCGATCGCACGCGCCCACGCAGCCTTCCCGTCGTGGCGAGCCGTGGCCCCAGGCGACCGCGCTCGGCTGCTTCGGCGCTTCGCCGCCATCGTGGACGAGCACCTGGAGGAGCTCGCACAGCTCGAGGTTGCCAACGCTGGCCACACCATCTCCAACGCTCGCTGGGAGGCAGGCAACGTCCGAGATGTCCTCGACTACTACGCAGGCGCACCAGAGCGTCACACCGGCCTTCAGATCCCGGTCCCCGGTGGGATCAACGCGACCTTCCACGAGCCCCTCGGCGTGGTCGGGATCATCGTGCCGTGGAACTTCCCGATGCCCATCGCAGGGTGGGGCTTTGGCCCGGCGCTCGCCGCAGGGAACACGGTCGTCCTCAAGCCGGCGGAGATCACGCCACTCACCGCGGTCCGCCTCGGTGAGCTCGCGCTTGAAGCAGGCATCCCAGAAGGGGTGTTCCAGGTGCTCACCGGCAAGGGCTCGGTGGTCGGCTGGCGCTTTGTCACCCACCCGAGCGTCGCCAAGGTGTGCTTCACCGGGTCGACAGAGGTGGGGACCCGCATCATGGCGGGCTGTGCGGAGCAAGTGAAGAAGGTGACGCTCGAGCTCGGCGGCAAGAGCGCCAACGTCGTCTTCGCAGATGCTGACCTCGAGCTGGCTGCGGCTCGTGCCCCCTACGGGGTCTTCGACAACGCGGGGCAGGACTGCTGCGCCAGGTCGCGCATCTTGGTCGAAGCGTCGGCGTTCGACCGGTTTATGGAGCTTCTTGAGCCAGCGGTCAAGGGTGTCGTCGTCGGCGACCCGACGAGCGAGGTGACCGAGATGGGTCCGCTGGTGTCCGCTGCACAGCGCGAGGTGGTGACGTCGTTCGTCCCCGACGGCGCGCCGATTGCATTCCAGGGCGAGTGCCCGCAAGGTCCCGGCTTCTGGTTCCCTGCCACTGTCCTTGCACCGGTGGCGCCAGGCGACCGAGCGGTCGAGGAGGAGATCTTCGGCCCGGTGGTCGTCGTGATGCCATTCCGTGATGAGGCTGATGCGATTCGCCTGGCTAACGACACCCCCTACGGTCTCTCCGGTTCGATCTGGAGCCGGGACATCGGACGGGCACTGCGCACAGCGCGAGGTATCGACGCAGGAAACCTGAGCGTGAACTCGCATTCGTCGGTCCGGTACTGGACTCCCTTCGGGGGCTTCAAGCAGTCGGGGATCGGTCGAGAACTCGGCCCTGACGCTCTGAACTCGTTCAGCGACGTGAAGAACGTCTTCATCTCGACCGAGGACTAGCCCTCGGGCGCTCG
>CAITOG010000169.1 GCA_903893955.1 uncultured Actinomycetes bacterium | reverse complement strand
GGCTCGCTCCCCGACCACCAGCTTGCTGCCGCAGCGACTGCACACAAGAGCGCTGAGACGCTGAGCGACACGGCGAGGCCCGAATGGAACGCGCTTGCGATCAGGTGGGGGAAGAACGAGTGGCCGGTCAGGATCGCCTGCTGGTGAGGCGAGAGCGTGACCAGGTCGGGGCCGAGCAGCGTCCGCAACGGGTTGTAGCCAAGAAACGCTGCAAACAGCGTGCCGACAGGCGGAAGCGCCGCGACGTGGGCGGCTGTCGCTGGTGCCACCCCATGAGCGAGGAGCCCCTGGCGGATCGAGTTCGGCAGCGATGTCGACAGACCGATGATCATCAGGGAGAAGAACAGACCGATCGATACCACGAAGCCTGTGTTCATCGAGGTCGCTCGGATGCCCGACGCGGCTCCCCGCTGGGACGCTGGCACTGCCCCCATCATCGCTGAGGTGTTCGGCGCCGAAAACGCACCTGTCCCGATCCCGTTGAGCAGCAGGATCACGGCGAAGAGGGGGTAGGGGAAATTGACCGGCAGCACCACGAAGGCGACAAAGGTCGCAGCGGTCAGCGACATCCCGGCGGTCGTGAAGACTCGAGCGCCATAGCGATCCGAGAGATGGCCGGCGACCGGGCCAGAGGCCAGGAAGCCGATCGAGAGCGGGATCAGGTAGATGCTGGACCAGAAGGGGGTCTCGGCGTAGCCATAGCCGTGGAGGGGAAGCCAGACGCCCTGGAGCCAGATGATCAGCATGAACTGCAAGCCACCTCGCCCCATGTTGGCGAGCAGGTTGGCGAGCCCTCCCCCGGCAAAGGCACGGTTGGAGAACAGCTCGAGGTGCAGGAGTGGTTCGGCAACCCGTCGCTCGATGGCGATGAAGGCGACGAGCAGCAGCGCTCCTCCGACGAGGCAGCCGATCACCATCGGGTTCTGCCAGCCCATCGGGTGGCCGCCGTAGGGCTGGATGGCGTAGGTGAGGCCGACGAGGATCGAGATGAGGCCTACGGCGAACGTCGCGTTCCCCCACCAGTCGATGGATTCTCGGACCCGCTCGCTCGTCTCATGGAGCGCAAGATATGCCCAGATCGTCCCAGCGACCCCGAACGGAACCGACACCACGAAGACCAGGCGCCAGTTAATGGTCGAGACGATGCCGCCGACGATAAGGCCGGCGAACGAGCCCGTGATCCCGGCGATGACGTTGAAGCCCATGGCCATTCCCCGACGATTCGCATCAAAGGCATCCGTCAGGATCGCTGTCGAGTTGGCCATCAGAAGTGCGCCACCGATCGCCTGGATCACTCGCACCCCGATGATCCAGAGTGCGCCCGCAGTCCCGGTCAGCGGCGTGAGCGCCAGGCCGATCGACGCTGCCGTGAAGATGGCGAACCCGGCGTTGTACATCCGCACCCGACCGAAGATGTCCCCGATGCGGCCAAAGGTCACCACGAGCACGGCTGTCACGACCAGGTAGCCCTGCAGGGTCCACAGGAGCAGACCGATGTTGGCCGGATC
>CAITOG010000168.1 GCA_903893955.1 uncultured Actinomycetes bacterium | reverse complement strand
GATAGCGAGCCCGACCACGATGAACGCGCCGAAGCCGAAGTACTGCCCGGACAGGTTGAGGCCCTGCGAGCCACCGACGCGGTGGGTGAAGTGGAGGAAGCTGATCGAGGCGGGCATCGGGACGACGAGCGCCTTGAGGGTCGCACCCTCGACGGCCAGCGAGATCGTCGGCCAGACCCGGCCCGAGATGTGCGCCGGGCCGAGCAGCGCCAACCACGCCGGATAGGCGAGCAGCACCAGAGCGACGAGCCCGCCGACCCCGAGGCCGATCGAGGCGTGACGCAGGTGGGCTATGAACACCTCTCGGTGCCAGTTCACAGCGACCACCGCGACCGCCGCGAAGGCCACACCGAAGATCAGCGCGCAGATCAGGAGCACCTCGGTGCCGATGAAGAACTGCAGCGCCACCAAGACGCCGAGCAGGATCCCACCGATCACCGGGCGGCCTCGCTGTGTGCGCACCAGGCTGTCGAGCACCGCCACCATCAGTGGCGGGATCGCCGCCATGCCGAGCATCAGGTGGGCATCGTTGAGGCTCACCAGCACCATCGGCGAGAAGCCGTAGAACACCCCTGCGACAAACGCAGCAGGCGTCCAGGTCACGAACCGGCTGGCCAGCACGTACATGGCCAGGGCACTCAAGGCTGGGGCCAGCAGCAGGGCCACGTTGAGCGACGCCACCGGGCCGAACAACCAGGCCACGGGCACGAGCGGGACTCCCATGCCGAGCACGCTCGTGTTGGCGAGCAGGTTGGTTCCGGTCGGATAGCTCATGGCCGTCGAGAAGAACGGTGAGAGCCCGTTGGCCAGGGCATGTGCCGGCCACTCGAAGAACCAGAGGAACAGTGCCGAGTCACCGCACCCGCACGTCGTCACCGAGGTGGGCGACGTGCTCCAGACGTGCCACCACACCACCAGCGAACCGAGCAGGTAGAGCACCGCCACCACGAGCAAGGCCCGCAGGTCGAAGGAGGGAGGACCGAGGCGTCGGTGGCGCGCACCGGTGGCGTCGGCCGCCACCTCCTCGAGCTCTGACTCGTGTGTCACCACGAGCCGATGGTAGGTGTCGTCGGCACGCTCAGCCGGTGAGCGACCGCAGCACGCAGCCGGGGACCTCGGCGATGGGCTGTGCCTCGCAGCCCAGTGTGGTGGCGCTCGGCAGCTGGCTCGACGTGCCGGTGGGCGAGACCTGCCAGACCATCGCCGAATGCTCGAGGCGCGGCGCCCTTCCCTCGACCGCCGTCAGGAAGGCAACAGCCCAGGATCTGCTCCGGCCGCGCTCGTAGACCGGCAGGTCGCGATCGAGTGGGGCCACGATGGTGGTGACCCCCCAGGCGCTGAGCGCGTCTCTGACCGAGCTGACATTGCCGGCTGAGATGGCTGGCAGCGGCCCGAGGCCGAGCGATCCCTCGTCGAGCACGAGCGCCGCCCTCTGGTGGTCCCCAGCTCGTGCAGGGACGCCGGCGGGGCCCCCGCCGCCAGCCTGCGCCCAGGCCATGGCGTCGACCGCCTGCCAGGCCAGCGACGATTGCAACCCAGACGAGGGGAACGGGTAGGTGAGCAGCACCTTGGGCGACGACGTGGTCGCTTCGGATGAGTGGAACCACGCCGGCAGCACCACCGGTCGAGCGGTGAGCGGGATGTTGTCGGCCATGGTCATCGCTGTGGGGACGAGTGCCAGCGCAAGCAGGAAGATGACGAGGGCCCGTCCGTACCACCCTGCGAGACGGCTCTCGACGAGCGCGGCCAGGTCGGTGGCTCCCAGCCCGATCACCACCGCCGCACACAGCGTCACGACCACCAAGAAGCGCAGTTCAACGACATCCGAGAGGATCGGCAGGTGGCGCAGCAGCGACCACGGCACTGGCAGGTGGCCACCTGGTCGAAGGCTCAGGGCTGCCGCGACGAGGGCGAGGAGGGTCGCCAGGCGCACGACAGGGCGTCGCCAGCCGCAGACTGCGCAGAGCACGCTGAGCAGGAGCAGGCCGACGCCGAGGTAGCCGAGTCCCGGCAGGACGGGGCCCTGGTAGCCGCCGAAGTTCTTCATGCTGACCTGGAGCGTGGCCAGCCCGGCGGGGTCGACGAAGCTGCGCGGCACCAAGCCGTAGGAGGCGAGTGCGGCGCCGCCCCAGACCGGTCCCGAGAGGTGCGCGGGACCCCGGAAATAGAACCACAGCGGGTAGGCGAGCACCATTGCGCTCGCCCCGACCGCCCACCCCAAACCGAGCGCTCCCTGACGGAGACGTCGCTCTCGGGCAGCCGGCTCCTGGCGGGCTGTGCTGAGCAGGATGGCGATGAGGGCCACCG
>CAITOG010000167.1 GCA_903893955.1 uncultured Actinomycetes bacterium | reverse complement strand
ATTCTCTCGAGTGGCGACGGAGGATCTGGCGCTCCCGATCCTCCATACGCTCTGCCTCGATGTCGATGATGTGGTCCCACCCGAGCAGGTGCAGCACGCCGTGGACGACGAGGAGCTCGAGCTCTGCGTCGAGCGTGACCTCGTGTTCGACGGCATTGCGAGCAGCCACCGTCGGGCAGATCACGATGTCGCCCAGCAGGATCTCGCTGGGCGCGTCGATCGGCTCCTTCGACGGTGGACCGCCGATGTCCGAGTCCGGTGTCCGACCCGAGACCGCTCCCTCGTCGTCGATCGGGAAGCTCAGCACGTCGGTCGGACCCTTCTTGCCGAGGAACTGCTCGTTGAGCGAGGCGATGGTGGCCTCATCGACGAAGAGCAGCGACACCTCTGCCGCGTCAGAGACCCCTTCATCGCTCAGCGCATTGCCCGCCAGCGCCACGAAGCGCGCCAGATCGATCTCGAGGTCCTGCTGCTCGTCGGCCCCCAGGACGTCAGGTGCCATCGAGGCCCGGTCGGTGCTCAGCACGGTCGTAGGCGTCGACGATGTCGGCCACGATCTTGTGCCGCACCACGTCGCGCTTGGAGAGATGCACGAAGGCGATGTCATCCACGCCGGCCAGGATCTTCTCGATGCCAACCAAGCCAGACCGGCCGCCAGCCACGTCGATCTGCGTGGCGTCGCCGGTGACCACGCACTTCGAGCCGAACCCGATGCGGGTCAGGAACATCTTCATCTGCTCCGGTGACGTGTTCTGCGCCTCATCCAAGATGATGAAGGAGGAGTTGAGCGTCCGGCCCCGCATGAACGCCAAGGGAGCGACCTCGATCGTCCCCTTCTCCATCAGCCGCTGCGCGCCCTCTGGCTCGAGCATGTCGAAGAGCGCGTCGTAGAGGGGTCGAAGGTAGGGATCGACCTTCGCCATCAGGTCGCCCGGCAGGAAGCCCAATCGCTCGCCGGCCTCGACCGCTGGCCTCGTGAGGACGATCCTGGTCACCTGCTTGGCTTGGAGCGCCTTGACGGCCAGGGCGACAGCCAGATAGCTCTTGCCGGTGCCTGCGGGCCCGATCCCGAAGGTGATGGTGTTCTCGGCGATCGAGTCGCAGTAGCGCTTCTGCCCGGCTGTCCGAGGCCGCACAGCCTTGCCCTTCGGCGCCCGCACCACCGTCGAACCGAGGACCTCGCTTGGCCGAAGGTCCTCGCGCGCCATGTCCACCGTCCGCATGATGGTGGCCTCGTCGAGCGCCTGACCAGCTTCGAGCAGCAGGACGAGCTCGTCGAAGAGGCGCACGATCCGCTGCGCCTCGCTCCCAGCCACAGAGATCTCATTGCCCTGCACCACGATCCGGTCGTCCGGGAAGGCCCCCTCGATCAGACGGAGCAGCTCATCGCGTTCACCCAAGAGCGCTCCCATCAGGTGGGTGTTGGGCACCATCGTCGTCGCTCGAGTGGGCGGGCTCACCCCGACCCCAGGCAGTGGGGCGGTCACCCTGGTGGCCACGTCATGGCTCGGCCTCCGAGGATGTGGAGGTGCAGGTGCGGCACGGAGTTGAGCGCATCAGGTCCGACGTTCATCACGAGCCTGAACCCCCGATCCGGTGCAGCGATCCCTTCCGCAGCAGCCACGGACTGGGCGGCGAGCACCATCGCTTCGAGAACATGGCCGTCGCCTGCCTCGACCTCGGCGGCATTGGTGATGTGGTGTCGAGGGATCACGAGGACATGGGTCGGCGCTTGCGGGGCGATGTCACGGAAACCGATCACCGTGGCATCTTCGTAGACGATCTCAGCCGGGACGCTCCCTGCCACGATGCCGCAGAAGAGGCAGTCCTGCTCACTCATCGCTGTGCTCCTCGCTCGTGCTCCACTGGTGCGACCGTACCCCCGCGAAGGGCGGTCAGGATGACACCAGCCGAAACTGCGGCCGTCTCGGTCCTCAGCACCTGATCGCCAAGTCCTACCGCAGGCAGATCGAGCGCTCGCTCCTCGTCGCTCCATCCACCTTCTGGTCCGATGCAGACCACGGTGTGCTCTGGCAGAAGCTGCGCGCCCCCAGGGATCGCCATGGCGACGGTCGGGTCACCGCACAGCTCGTCGAGGGTCTGGCAGCGTGAGATCTCAGGGAGCCTCGGTCGGCGCGCTTGGGCAGCGGCCTCGCGAGCGACTCGCTCCCAGCGGGCGAGCGCCTTGGCGGCAGCTGTCTCATCCCAGCGCACCGCAGCACGCAAGGTTCCAAGAGCGATGATCCGATCGACCCCGAGCTCGGTGAGCTTGGCGACTGCCCACTCGCTGCGATCGCCCTTGATCGGTGCGAACGCGATGGTGACCGAAGGCGTTGACGGCGGCTCGATGATGATGTCCGAGACAGCCACCACGCCCCCACCATCGATCACGCAGTGGCGCCACGCGCCTGCGCCATCGGCAACGAGGATCTGCTCGCCGTTCCGCAGGCGACGAACCCCAAGCAGGTGGCGCTCATCGGCATGATCGAGCACTGGTGCCATCAGGTCGTCGACGAAGGCCATCGCCTTGGCTGCGGCTCGCTCGTTGATGGTGCTCAGGAGAACGCCGTCCTGATCTTCGAGACGATGCCTCGGTGCCGTTCTGGGGGTGCGAGGTGCTCGCCGCGCAGCTCGGCGAGCTCGGTGAGCAGCTCGACCTCACGGTCTGAGAGCTCTGTCGGGGTGTCGACCTGGACGTGAACGAACAGGTCGCCTCGCCCCCGCGACCGCAAGTGTGGGATGCCCTGGTTCCGCTGTCGCAGCACGGTGCCCGACTGGGTGCCGGGCTCGATCGCCACCGTCAACGGTGCCTCCAAGGTCTCGACCTCGAGCTCGGTGCCGATCGCCGCCTGTGCAGCTGAGACGTGGACCATGGTGTGGAGGTCATCGCCGTTGCGCTCGAAGCGAGGATCTGGACTCACCCGCAAGTGCACATAGAGCGAGCCTGCTGGGCCGCCGCGAGGACCTGCGGCCCCTCGGCCGGCGAGCCGAAGCGTCGTCCCATCTTCGACACCTTCGGGCACGTCCACGGTCAAGGTCCGCTCCTCAGTGACTCGACCGTCACCGTGGCACGTCGGACACGGCGATGGGATCACCGCTCCCGTCCCGGCGCAGCGCCCACAGGGCGATGCGGTGATCATCTGGCCGAGCAGCGACTGGCGGACCCGACGCACCTCGCCGGTTCCCTGACACTCGGGGCACGTCTCAGCGCTGGTCCCAGGGGCTGCTCCTGTGGCATCGCACGCTGCGCAACCGACTGGCAATCGGACGCTCAGGTCCTTGGCAGCTCCGAACGCAGCTTCCGCGAGGTCGATCACCACCGTGGTCTCGATGTCGGCGCCAGCCTGGGGGCCACTTCGACGACCTGGATCGGCACCCATCTGGCTGAAGAAGGCGTCGAAGATGTCCTGGAAGCCACCACCGCCGCCAAAGGGGTTCCCCGCCTGAGGTCCGGCATCACCGAACTGGTCGTACTGGGCCCTTCGCTGGGGATCAGACAGCACCTCATAGGCAGCGGAGACCTCTTTGAAGCGGGCCTCGGCAGCAGCATCGCCGGGGTTGGCATCAGGATGCAGGGCACGCGCCAGGCGCCGGTAGCTCTTCTTGATGTCCTCCGCCGATGCGTTCGGGTCGACCTCAAGGAGGTCGTAGAGCTCCCTAGCCACGCGAGTCCTCCTGGTCGCTGTGCGCCTGGTCCCCCAGCTCCTCGCCCAGACGTTCTGAGAGCTGGCGTCCCACGACTTCAGCCGCGGCCATGGCCGCCGGGTAGTTCATCCGCGTCGGCCCGAGCAGTCCAACGGCGCCAGCCTGCTGGCCCTCGACGTTGACGGGTGCGACGACCACGGCACACGAGGCAAGTGGCTCGAAGCCGTGCTCTGAACCGATCGCCACCGAGAGACCT
>CAITOG010000166.1 GCA_903893955.1 uncultured Actinomycetes bacterium | reverse complement strand
GCTCGGCGATGGCGGCGTCACGAATGTGACGTGCCAGCCTCCGACGCTCGAGGAGTTGTTCCTCAGGTACTACGACCGACCGTCGAATTCGGTGCCGTGATCGAGACGTTGAGGGGCACTCCCGAGCTCGTTGGAACGGGGTTGCGTCGAGATCGCTGGACGCTAGTGGGCTGGATCGGCGGCCTAGTGACGGTCGCCACCCTGAGTGCGCGAGCGACGCTCCCGCTGTACCCAACCCTTGCCGAGCGGCGCTCGGCTGCCGCCGCAGTGAACGCATCGGCGGGCACAATTGCACTCTTCGGTCGGATCACCGACCTTTCCTCTCCAGGAGCGCTCTCGCTGTACAAGATGAGTGGGTTCGGGGGAGTCTTCGTGGCGATGCTGGCGATCGTGCTGGTCGTCCGCCACACCCGAGCAGATGAGGACGCTGGTCGCTCCGAGCTGCTCGGTGCCTCTGGCGCTGCCCGAAGCGCGCCGGTGGCGGCAGCGCTGCTGATCTGCCTCGTGGCCATGGTGCTGCTCGCCGTCGCCACGTCGATCGGGCTCGTCCTCGCCGGACTGGGCGCGTCAGGAGCGATCGCCTTTGCTGCCGAGTGGGCTGGGCTGGGCCTGGTGTTCGCCGCACTTGCCGCGCTGGCCGCCCAGGTTGCCTCAAGCGCGCGCGGCGCCGTTCGCCTCGCAGCTGTGGCTGTCGGCATCGCCTACGCCCTTCGGGCCGTGGGCGACGTCGGTCCGGCATGGCTCCACTGGCTCACATGGACCTCTCCGTTCGGCTGGGAGCTCGCGGTGGGCGCCGCGCAGGGCGACCACTGGTGGGTGCTTGGCCTCTCGCTGGGGGTTGCGGCCACCGGCGCAGCTGGCGCACTCGCCACCGCCGATCGGCGCGACCTTGGTGCTGGACTGTTCGAGGCCTCGGCTGGTCCGCCATCGGCAGGTCGACGCCTGCGGGAGGTGGTCGGTCTGACGTGGGCGCTCGAGAGGACCTCGCTCCTGGTCTGGTCCATTGCCTTCTTCTTCTATGGCGCCTTGCTCGGTGGGTTCGTCACCGGCGCCAGCCGCTTCCTCACCAGCACATCGTCTCGAGACCTCATCTATCGGCTGGGTGGCCAGCATGTCCTGAGCAACGCCTTCTTGGCGGCGGAGCTCTCGATCGCAGCGGTGCTTGCTTCCGGCTTCGCTATCTCCGTGGTCCTCCGGCTGCGCGCAGAGGAGGTCGAAGGCCACGTCGAGGCGGTCCTGGCCACAGCAACGTCGCGCCGGCGACTGCTGGGGAGCTACCTCGCTGTCGCGCTCGGGGGCTCTGCCATCTTGATGGTGCTGGTGGCCCTGGGTGCAGGTCTGGCCTATGGCATCAGCAGCAGAGACCTCGGCCATGTGGGGCCGGTGGTGGTCGCCGGCCTGGCCCAGATCCCGGCGGTCTGGGTGATGGCGGGGTTCGCGGCGCTGCTCGTGGGTCTCGTGCCTCGCCTCGCTGTCGTTGCGTGGGTGGTCCTAGCGCTTGCCATTGCGCTCGGTGAGATCGGTCCGCTTCTCCGACTTGAGCACTGGCTGATGGACCTGTCACCGTTCGGCCAGGTCCCGCGTCTGCCCGGGGGTACGTTCTCGTGGGTGCCGCTCGGCGGGCTCGTCGTCGTCTCACTGATGTTCCTTGTGGTGGGCGACGCCGGCTACCGTCGGCGAGACATCGGATGAGCGACCGTCGTGGATGACAGGGCCAGGAACGAGGAGGTGAGGGACGTGGAGACCGAGATGCAGCCACTGGACGTCCCGACGACCCTCTCGACGATGCAAGAGCGTCGACGTCGAGGTGTCGCCGCTCGCAAAAAGGTGGGACGGCGGCAGCTCGCGGAGTGGTCCGAGGACCTGCGGGATCGAGACCCTCTCGACGTGATCGCGCAGCAGGACCAGATCCGGGACCCAGAGCTATTCGGCCTGCGTCGTTCACGGATGGCGATCTCGCCGTGGAACTTCTACCGAGGTGCCGCCGGCGTTATGGCCGCTGACCTCGCCACGCAGCCCGATAGCGGTCTCGATGTCCAGCTCTGTGGTGATGCGCACGTCCTCAACTTCGGCCTGTGGGCGACGCCAGAGCGGAACCTGATGTTCGACCTCCGTGACTTCGACGAAACCTTCCCCGGCCCCTTTGAATGGGACCTCAAGCGGCTGGCGACGAGCCTCGTCGTCGCTGCGCGGGTCGACGGCATCAGGGAGAAGGTCGCACTGGCGGCGGCGAGGGCTGCAGCTGATGCGTATCGACTTCGGATGGCCCGCTACGCCACCATGTCCGAGCTCGACATCTGGTACGACGGGATGCACGTCGACAGCCTGCTGAGCTTCTTCGAACCCGCCGACCGAGGCCGAGTCTCGGTGCACATCGAGAAGCAGCAGCGCCACCGCACCAGCAGAGGTGCCTTCGAGAAGCTCACCACGGCAGCGGGAGGCAGGCCCCGCATCACCGAGGATCCGCCGATCAGGGTGGCGATCGGTGACGCGGAGCAGGCGGCCCTCATCGACGAGTTGCTCACCGAGTACCGAGCGACGCTCCAGGCAGATCGTCGCAGCCTGTTCGATCGCTTCACCGTGACCGACGTGGTGCGGCAGGTGGTCGGTGTGGGCAGCGTGGGGATGCGGGTGTACCTGGTCCTGCTCGAGGGTCGAAGCGGGACTGACCCCTTGTTCCTCCAGGTCAAGCAGGCTGGTCCGTCGGTCTATGAGTCTTCGGCCCGGCCTCGCCAGTTCATCCATGACGGTGAGCGCGTCATCACCGGGAAGCGCTTGGTCCAGAGTGCGACCGACATCTTCGTCGGCTGGGGGACGCTTGAGGGTCGGCACTACTACGTCCGGCAGTTCCGCGACATGAAGATCGTGCCGAAGATCGAGCTGATCGGCCCGAGCTTGGTCGAGTTCGCCACCGCGTGCGGCGAGACCCTGGCGAGGTCGCACGCGCGAACAGGGGATGCTGCGTCGATCAGTGCGTACATGGGCAGGTCTCCGAAGTTCGCCCGCTCCATCTCGAGCTTCGCGGAGCGCTACGCCGACCAGAACGATCGTGATCACGCACGCCTGGTGGCGTCACTGGCTGAGGCTGCTCCTGCGATCACGGCGAGCTGATCTGCTCGATGATCACCGCCTTCGGGATCGTTGCGCTCACCTTCATGATGGGCATGTACGCGCTCGAACGGCGCGGAACGGGGTTCATCGCCGCCTTCGCGCTGGGTTGCGCGTTGTCATCGAGCTACGGGTTCCTCTCTGGGGCATGGCCCTTCGGGGTGGTCGAGGCGATCTGGGCGGTGATCGCCTTGCAGCGGTATCGCACTGTGCGGGCGCAGAGGTCGCAGGACAGCTGAGTCCAAGGCTCGTATCCTGACGAGGACAGGAGGTGGCGTGATGGACGAGGTGACAGGGTGGAGCGAGCCTCACGAGGTCGACTTCCACTTCGACGTGATGTGCCCGTACGCCTATCAGACCTCGCTGTGGATCAGGGAGGTGGCTCGCCAGACCGACCTCACCATCAACTGGCGGTTCTTCAGCTTGGAGGAGGTGAACCGCCCGGAGGGCAAGAAGCACCCGTGGGAACGCGAGTGGTCGTATGGCTGGTCGATGATGCGCATCGGCGCGCTGCTGCGCCGGACGAGCATGGCGGACCTCGATCGCTGGTACGCCATCACCGGTCGTGCACTGCACGTCGACGGCAAGAAGCCGCATGAGCCTGCCGTCGCCCGCCATCTGCTCGAGGAGCTTGGGCTCGAACCGGGGCTTGTCGATGAGGCCATTGCTGATCCGAGCACCGGCGATGAGGTCCTCGCTGAGCACGAGCGGGTCATGGAGGCGGGCGGCTTCGGCGTGCCGACACTGTTCTTCCCCGACGGACAGTGTCTCTTTGGGCCTGTCCTCATCGACCCACCAGGGGGCGAGGCGGCGCTCCGGCTCTGGCGGTCGGTGGTGGCGTGGACCGAGTTTCCCCACCTCTTCGAACTGCAGCGACCGAAGGCGCCTGCGGCGCAGACGGCCATCCTCGAAACGTTCCAGCCCTACCTCGACGCTCGGGACTGGGTGAGCATCAACCGGGGTCAGGTCATCGACTTCACCCGGTCCGAGGGAAACACCTCGAGCTGACTGTCAGCGAGGCGTTGGGGCTCGGACGAAGTAGATAGCGTACGTCGTGGTGCCCGCGATGCGATGCTCGGCGAGCTCTCGATACTCCGGTGAGTTCCACCATCCGAGCAGCGCCTCCTCTGAGCCGAACTCGATAATGACGGTCCGACCGTCATCTCGAGCTCCCTCGAGGATGACCGGGTTGTCGTCGTAGGTGACGAACCGGCCACCATGGGCCTTCAAGATCGGGAAGAAGCCCTTCTCATAGACACGGTAGCGGTCGGGGTCATCGACACGGAAGTGTGCGACAAAGTGAACTGGCTGGTGTTCGGGCATTGGTTGGTCCTTGGTGTCGTGGAAGCTGCGGCGGGACGACGCGTGTGCCGTCGGTCGAACTAGGAGAGCCGCTTGAGCGTCTCGATGATGCTGGCCCGAGTCTGGTCCCCGGTGAGGATGGGATGTGCCTGCAGGTGGGTGACACCCGCCTCCTTGAACGCTGCCATCCGCTCAGCCACATAGCTCTCAGGGCCACACAGTGTGGTCAGCTCGAGGAACTCGTCGGGGACGGCCGCCTCGGCGCCCTTCTTGTCGCCGCTCAGGTAGAGGTCCTGGATGGTGGCGGCCTCGGCCTCGTAGCCATAGCGGGTGGCGAGCTCGTTGTAGAAGTTCTTTCCCTTCGCCCCCATGCCACCGACGTAGAGGGCGATCATGGGGCGCGCGAACTCACGGATCGCGGTGACGTCGTCACCTTCGCCGATCGCGACCAAGCTGCCCGCCGTCACCATCAGCTCGCCAAGGCTCGGGTCCCGCTTCGCCGTCCCTTGGGCCAGCGATGAGCCCCAGACCATGTCCGCCTTCTCGGGGATGAACAAGATGGGCATCCAGCCGTCGGCGAGCTCGGCTGCGAGCTGGACGTTCTTGTCACCAAGCGCAGCCACCCAGATCGGGATGTCAGTTCGGAGCGGGTGGTTGATGATCTTGAGCGCCTTGCCGAGGCCGGTGCCCTGATCAGCCGGCAGCGGGATCGTGTAGTTCTTCCCCTCATGGGTGAGCGGTGCCTCGCGCTTCCAGATGTCCCGGCAGATCTCGATGATCTCCCGGGTCCGCCCGATGGGGTTGGTGTACGGCACGCCGTGGAAGCCCTCGATGACCTGGGGCCCCGATGCGCCGAGGCCGAGGTGAAACCGGCCGTCGGAGATGTAGTCGAGGCCGGCGGCGGTCATGCCAAGCAGCGTGGGGGTCCGCGAGTAGATGGGGAGGATGGCTGAGCCGATCTCGACCGTCTCGGTGACTGCTGCGAGATAGCCCAGCTGCGACACGCTGTCGAAGCTGTAGGCCTCGGCGACCCAGACCAGATCGAGCCCGGCCTTCTCGAGCTCGACGACCTCCTGCGCTGCAGACTTGAAGTTGGCCGAGTAGGTGATGAACGTCGAGATCTTCATAGTGCTCCTTTGTGCTTCCACTGAAGGGTATTGCACCAGCGTGCCGAGTGATGGCGCCCAGCTTCGGAGCGTTGCGCACGCCGTCGACATATACCCCATAGGGGTATAAAGTCTTGGTTGGCGGCATCGGATGCCGTCGACGTTCGAAGGAGAGGAGTCCCGCCATGACGATTGGTGTTGTCAGTGCGCTGTCAGCGATAAGGCTGCTCGACAGCCTCGGTTCAGGCCTGCGGGAGGCGTTCTTCATGTTCTGGGAGACTCTCTGGGCGCTCATACTCGGCTTCACCCTGTCGGGTGTGGTCCAGGCGATGGTGCCTCGAGAGACGATGAGGTCGAAGCTCGGGCGCCTTCGCCCGTCGTCGGTACTCAGAGCCTCGAGCTACGGCATGGTGTCGTCGAGCTGTTCCTACGCGGCCTCGGCGATGGCGAGGTCGCTTGTCGCCAAGGGTGCCGACTTCACGAGCGCCATGATCTTCATGTTCGCCTCGACCAACCTGGTGGTTGAGCTCGGCCTCGTCATGTTGGTGCTCCTCGGCTGGCAGTTCACAGCAGCCGAGTTCACCGGTGGGCCGATCATGATCGTGCTCCTCGCACTGCTCGGTGGCGCTGTCTTCTCCGGGCCTCTCGTGACTCGGGTCATTGCGCGCCTGCGGGCGTCGCAAGTCGATGAGAGTTCCAAGGTCCAAGGTCATGACCACCACGACCAAGACTCGGCTCTCGGTGGCGCACACGACCACCACGGCGAGGTGAGTGCGTCGAACACCCTGCGCTCGCCATCCTCGTGGGCGGAGGCCTCGAGCTACGCAGTCGCGGACGCCAAAATGCTTCGTCGGGAGCTCGCCATCGGCTATGTCGTCGCTGGGATCTTGGCCGTAATGGTGCCAGCTCACCTGTGGAGCGCGCTCTTCTGGCAGGGCCATGGGATCTGGACCAGCATCGAGAACGCTCTCGTCGGTCCGCTGATCGCCGTCGCAAGTTGGGTGTGCTCGATCGGTAACGTCCCGTTGGCGGCAGCGCTGTGGTCAGGAGGGATCTCGTTCGGCGGGGTAATCGCGTTCATCTTCGCTGACTTGATCGCGATGCCTCTCATCTTGATCTACGCCAAGTTCTACGGCTGGCGGCTGGCCCTTCGCATGGTGGCTGTCTTCTATGTCGTGATGGTCGTCGCTGGCCTCGCAACCGAGTTCCTCTTCACCGGGCTCCGAGCGGTCCCGCCCCATCGATCGGTAACGGTCGCCGTCACGCACTTTGAGTGGAACTACACGACGTTTCTGAACATCGCGTTCTTGGTCGTCGCTGCGGGGGCGAGGTGGCTCGCTCGGAACAAGGGTCGATTTGGCGGAGGAGAAAGCGTCGCTCTCGATCCTGTCTGCGGGATGCAGGTGACGAAGGCACTCGCGCCGGCGCGCCTCGTGCACGATGACGCTGTGCTGTTCTTCTGCTCAGAACGGTGCCAGGACCGGTTCTCCGCTGGTGTCGCCAGCCCGCACTCTCAAGTTCCGTAACTGCACCGAGATGACGCTCGTCGAATCGGAGCGGGAGGACATCACGAACTCCAGCTTCTGCGGACTCAACGACCAAGATTGCTATCTGGCGAGTGGTTTGTATCGCAGGCGGTGGGGCTGTTCGGCGCTCACGCCGAGCCGCTTGCGCCGCTCGGCCTCGTAATCAGAGAAGTTCCCTTCGAACCACACCACCTCGGCCTCGTCCTCGAAGGCGAGCACGTGGGTTGCGATGCGATCGAGGAACCACCGGTCGTGGCTGATGACCACAGCGCAGCCCGGGAACTCGAGGAGCGCATCCTCGAGGGCTCGCAAGGTGTCGACGTCGAGGTCGTTGGTCGGCTCGTCGAGCAACAGGACATTGCCCCCCTGGGTCAGCACCTTCGCCAGCTGGACTCGGTTCCGCTCGCCCCCCGAGAGCTGGCCCACCAGTTTCTGCTGATCGGAGCCTTTGAAACCGAACGAGGCCACGTAGGCGCGGGCGTTGAGCTCTCGGTGACCGACCACGATGATGTCGTTGCCACCGCTGATCTCCTCGTAGACGGTCGCGTCTGGCGCGAGCCCCGCCCTGTCCTGGTCGACGTAGGCGAGGGACACCGTCTGTCCGACGTCGAGCGTTCCTGCGTCGAGTGGCTCCAGGCTGGCGATCAGCTTGAAGAGGGTCGACTTCCCCGCACCGTTCGGTCCGATGACGCCGACGATGCCTCCTGGGGGCAGCAGGAACGACAGGCCGTCGAGCAGGAGGCGGTCGCCGAATCCCTTGACTAGACCTGTTGCCTCGACGACCTTGTCGCCGAGGCGTGGGCCAGGTGGGATGGCGATTTCGAGCCGGTCTGGTCGCCGGTCCGAGGACTCTGCTTCTGCGGCGAGCTGTTGGAACGCGGTGACTCGAGCCTTGCCCTTGGACTGACGAGCCCGTGGCGACATCCTGATCCACTCGAGCTCGCGCTCGAGCGCAGCCTGTCGGGACTTGTCCGCTCGCTCCTCGGCCGCAAGGCGAGCTTGCTTCTGCTCGAGCCATGAGGAGTAGTTCCCCTCCCAGGGAATGCCGGCACCTCGGTCGAGCTCGAGGATCCAGCCAGCGACGTTGTCGAGGAAGTAGCGATCGTGTGTGACCGCGACGACGGTGCCGGGATAGTCCTTGAGGGTCCGCTCGAGCCAGGCGACCGACTCGGCGTCGAGGTGGTTGGTGGGCTCGTCGAGCAGGAGCAGGTCGGGCTTCGAGAGCAGCAGACGACAGAGGGCGACTCGGCGACGCTCTCCGCCTGAGAGCGTAGTGACATCAGCGTCGCCCGGAGGGAGCCTGAGGGCATCCATGGCGACATCGAGCGTGCGCTGGAGCTCCCAGGCGCCGAGGGCATCGATCCGCTCCTGGAGCGAGGCCTGCTCGGCCAGCAGCGCATCGAAGTCGGCATCGGGGTCGGCGAAGCTTGCGTTGACCTCGTCGAACCGTGCCAGAAGGTCTCTTGCTTCGCCAACCCCATCAGCAACATTGCCTAGGACGTCCTTGGTCGGATCGAGCTCAGGCTCCTGCGCGAGGTAGCCGACGCTAAAGCCCGGGGTGAGCCGGGCCTCGCCGCTGTAGCCGTCATCAAGACCGGCCATGATCTTGAGAAGCGATGACTTGCCGGAGCCGTTATCGCCGATGATGCCGATCTTGGCGCCGGGGAAGAATGAGAGATTGATCCCCTTCAAGACCTCACGATCAGGCGGATAGAAGCGACGCAGGTCGCGCATGGTGAAGATGAACTGTGCGCTCATTGATGCAGTCTCCCTCACGGGGGGCGGCGCGTGAATGAACACCTCGCGTGGACGCCGAGTTCTCCTCCCCGGAGAGGTCACGGCCGATCAGCATCCGAAGATTGCGAATCTCGACCGCCTGGACGGAATCGCCTGCGTAAGGTCTGTCCGACGAGATCGTTCGTGATGCTCTACAACAGCGCCTCGTCGCTGCATGGTGGTTCGGCGACCGGGGGAAGGAGGACGCGATGAGAACCGTGATCGGCGAGATCCTTCCTCTCGCCCTCGTGGTGACCGTCTCGCCACTCAACATCATCCCGAGCATCTTGCTGCTGTTCACCGAGAAGCCGAAGCGAACTGCCTC
>CAITOG010000165.1 GCA_903893955.1 uncultured Actinomycetes bacterium | reverse complement strand
GGCCAGAGCAGCACGACGGAGAGCACCAGGTAGGAGCCGAGCACGCCGATGGCACGGAGCGCCGGGCGGTGCCAGCTCCCGTCACGCGTCGAGGGCTCGTGTGCTGCTCGAGCATGGCGCGCCCGGCTCGTCGACGGTGCCATGCCAGCAGGTTAGGTCGCCAAGGGGTCGTCGTGTGGGTGTTGGCGGCTCGTTAGGATCGACGATGGCCCAAACAGCGCGGGCTCGAATCGATGGGAGCAGCATGGAAGGGAACCACACGCCGGTCGCCGAGAAGATCGACCGGGTGGTCGTCCGCTTCGCCGGTGACTCCGGTGATGGCATGCAGCTGACTGGCGACCGGTTCACGACAGCCAGCGCGGTCCTGGGCAACGACCTGGCGACCTTCCCTGACTATCCAGCGGAGATCCGGGCACCAGCGGGCACGCTCGCTGGCGTGTCGGCGTTTCAGGTCCACATCTCTGACCACGAGATCTCGACGCACGGCGACACCCCAAACGTGCTCGTGGCGATGAACCCGGCGGGGCTCCGTGCGAACGTGGCCAACATCGAGCGCGGAGCGGCGATCATCGCCAACCTCGACGCCTTCGACGAGCGCTCGCTGGCCAAGGCCGGCTACGACTCGAACCCGCTGACCGACGGCAGCCTCTCTGACTTCGCCCTCTATGAGGTCCCCATGACCTCGATCACCCAGGAGGCGTGCAAGGAGGTCGGGGTCAAGCCGCGCGACGCTGAGCGCTCCAAGAACTTCTTCGCGCTCGGCCTCGTCAGCTGGCTCTACACCCGCCCTATCGAGGGCACGCTCCAGTGGATCGCCGACCGGTTCAAAGCCAGCCCGCTTGTGGCAGAGGCGAACACGAGGGCGTTCCGCGCCGGCTACGACTTCGGCGAGACCGCAGAGCTCTTCCACCAGCGCTACGAGGTGACCCCGGCACCGTTCCGGGATGGCGAGTACGTCAACATCACCGGCAACACCGCACTCGCATGGGGGCTCATCGCGGCCGCCAAGCGCTCAGGCCTCGACCTGTTCCTCGGGAGCTACCCGATCACGCCCGCCTCAGACATCCTCCACGAGCTCTCGAAGCGCAAGGAGTTCGGCGTCCGGACCTTCCAGGCGGAGGATGAGATCGCCGGCATCGGCGCGGCGCTCGGTGCGAGCTACGGCGGATCGCTCGGGGTGACCACCACCTCCGGGCCCGGGCTCGACCTCAAGGAGGAGATGCTCGGCCTTGCCATCTCGCTCGAGCTGCCGCTCGTCGTCGTCGATGTCCAGCGTGCCGGACCGTCAACCGGCCTGCCGACCAAGACCGAACAGTCCGACCTGCTCCAGGCCGTCTACGGCCGACATGGAGAGTCGCCGCTGCCGGTGATCGCCGCCAAGACGCCAGGCCACTGCTTCACTGCTGCTATCGAGGCGGCGCGGATCGCTGTCACCCATCGAACCCCAGTGATCCTGCTCTCCGACGCCTACCTCGCCAACGGTGCAGAGCCATGGCTCATCCCCGATGTCGACTCGCTCCCGTCGTTCTCGCCAGACTTCGCTGACGGCCCGAACGCTGTCGGAGCTGATGGCGAGCCCACCTTTCAGCCGTATCTGCGCGACGAAGAGACCCTCGCTCGACCATGGGCGCCGCCGGGCATCGCTGGCCTCGAGCATCGAATCGGAGGACTCGAGAAGGCGGCCAACCTCGGGAGCGTCTCCTACGACGGCGGCAACCACGAGGCGATGACCATCGCTCGAGCCGAGCGGATCGCCCGCATCGCGGACGACATCCCGCCCACCGAGGTCGATGACCCGAGCGGTGACGCCAAGGTCTGCGTCGTGGGGTGGGGGTCGACGTATGGTGCCATCAACGCGGGCGTCGACCGGGTGCGCAGCGCGGGCCACGCTGCTGCGCACGTCCACCTCGTCTATGTGAACCCGTTCCCGAAGGATCTCGGCGAGGTCTTGCGCCGTTACGACAAGGTGCTCGTCCCGGAGCTCAACCTCGGCCAGCTCGTCAAGATGCTGCGCTCCGAGTTCCTCATCGATGCCACCATCCTGTCAAAGGTCCGGGGCATCCCCTTTAAGGCCGCAGAGATCGAAGCCGCAATCCTCGCTGAGCTAGGAGCCGACGCATGAGCACCACCCAGATCCCACTGACGACCAGGAAGGACTGGAGCTCGGATCAAGAGGTCCGGTGGTGCCCAGGCTGCGGTGACTACTCGATCCTCGCCGCGATCCAGATGATGATGCCCGATCTCGGCGTCCGTCGGGAGAAGACGGTCTTCGTCTCAGGGATCGGCTGCGCCTCGAGGTTCCCGTACTACATGAACACCTACGGGATGCACTCGATCCACGGTCGCGCACCCTCCATCGCCACCGGGCTGGCTGTGACCCGCCCGGACCTCGACGTCTGGGTGATCTGTGGCGACGGCGATGCCTTGAGCATCGGCGGCAATCACTTCATCCACGCCCTCCGGCGCAACGTCCGGCTCAACATCCTGGTCTTCAACAACCAGATCTATGGGTTGACCAAGGGGCAGTACTCGCCGACGTCGGAGACCGGCAAGGTGACCAAGTCGACGCCGTTCGGCTCGATCGACCACCCCTTCAACCCGATCAGCCTGGCCATCGGCGCCGAGGCGTCCTTCGTGGCGAGGACCCACGACATGGACCGGGCCCACATGCAGGAGACCTTCACCGCAGCCCACGCCCACAACGGGGCGTCGTTCGTCGAGGTGTACCAGAACTGCAACGTCTTCAACGACGGCGCCTTCGAGCAGATTACGAGCAAGGCGAACCGGTCGTCGATGCTCATCCCGC
>CAITOG010000164.1 GCA_903893955.1 uncultured Actinomycetes bacterium | reverse complement strand
CGACGTGGTCGTCATCATCGCACCGCCTTGTTGAGTGCCTCTGCGAAGGCCGCGACCTCGGCGGCGGTCCTTCGCTCTGTCGCTGCCATCACGATCGTCCGATCGAGCACGCTGGCATCGACTGCGCCGTCGCCCTCCTCAACCAGGCTCGTGGCGGCGATGCCGCCGAGGAAACCATCATCGGCCAAGCGCTCGAGCACCACGGTGGCATCGGTCGGCATCACGACTGCGACGTCACGGACCGGCCTGCCGCCGGCCACCAGCAGGTCGACGCCATCGATCGCGGTCACCGTGTCGGCGAGGTGGCGAGTCGAGCTCACGCACCGAGCGGCGACCTCAGCCAAGCCGTGCGTGCCGAGCCAGCTCAGCTGGATCGCCGCCGTCACGGCCATCAGCGTCTGGTTGGAACAGACGTTCGAGGTCGCCTTCTCTCGCCTGATGTCCTGCTCTCGTGCACGCAGAGTCGTGACGTAGGCCCGTCGCCCCTCGACGTCGACCGTCTCGCCGACCAAGCGACCTGGGAGCCGGCGCACCTGCGCGTCGGCGACGGCGAAGAGCCCCAGGTAAGGCCCTCCGAAACTGAGCGCTGTCCCGAGCGACTGCCCCTCCCCCACCACCACGTCGGCGCCGTAGCTGCCGGGCGTCTTGAGCACCGAGGCCATCACGGGATCCGCGGCGACGACCATGACGGCACCGGTCTCGTCGCAGCGGCGACGCACCTCCGTCAGATCCTCGAGCTCGCCGAGCCACGTGGTGTGACCGACGACGATCGCCCCTGGTGCATCGCTGGCAGCAACCGAGTCGAAGCTCGTGCGACCATCGACGAGGGGGAGCTCGACGATGTTGTGTCCTGTGCCAGCGGCGAAGGTGCGAACCACCTGTCGCCAGGTCGGATGCACGCCGCTCGAGAGCCACACGGTCTCTCGACGCGACGAGGCGACCGCCAAGTTGATCGCCTCAACCACAGACGCAGCACCGTCATAGAGCGAGGCATTCGAGATCGGGAGGCCCGAGAGCCGGGCGATCATCGTCTGGAACTCGAAGATCGCTTGGAGCATCCCCTGCGCGACCTCAGGCTGATAGGGGGTGTAGGCGGTGACGAACTCGCCGCGTCCAGCAAGCGACCTGACCACTGGCGGAACCTCGTGGTCGTAGGCCCCCACCCCTGCGAAGCACACCATCCTCGAAGCAGCGGCGCGGTTGGTGGCCGCCATCGTGCCGATCTCTGCCGCGACGTCGGGCTCGGAAAGGCCGTTCGAGAGCGCGAGCTGTCGGTTGAGCTGGAGCGATTGTGGGATCGCATCGAAGAGCTCGTCGATTGAGTTGAGATCCAAGAACGCCAGCATGGTGGCGATCTCTTCCTCGGTGTGGGGCATGTAGTCCGGCATGCTCAGCTCCTCGGGGGCCAGAAGGGAAGGGAGGTGATCGATGCGTCGAGCTGTCGACCACGAACCGAGACCACGACTGGGTCGCCTACCTCGAGACCCGCAGCGGTGTCCACGAAGCCCAAGGCGATCCCGACGCCGAGCATCGGGGAGAAGTTCCCGCTCGTCGTTGTCCCGACGACTGAATCTCCGACCAGGATCTCAGCTCCGTCTCGAAGGG
>CAITOG010000163.1 GCA_903893955.1 uncultured Actinomycetes bacterium | reverse complement strand
GCCCGACGAGTCCATACGCAGGGAACCATTGCCGCACTGATCTTCTTCATCGCCGTCATCGCAGGCGGCCAGCTGCTGGCAGATGCACTCGGTCAGCCGAACGCCATCGGCGTCGTCGCGATCATCGGCGCTGGAGCGGTGTGGATCCTGCTCTCGCTCGATCGGGGCCTTCTCCAGGCCCATCGTGACTACCCGACGTTGGCGAAGAATCTCATCGTCGAAGGTGTGTCGCGCACCGTGATGGTGATCGTCTTCGTGGTCCTCGGGACCGGCGCCTCAGGCATCGCGTGTGGCATCTTGCTCGCCGAGATCATCACCGCGGTCCACGCTCGTGTCTCGGCCGACAGGGCATGGGACGCCGAGACATTGGAGTCTGCCGACGAGGAAGCCCTCGGCTGGCGCCGACTCCTCACCCCCGTGGCCTCGATCAAGTCGTGGCTCGGCCACCTCCGGCGAGATGACCACCTGAGCGCACCCCCAGAGCTTCGCAGGGTCCTGTGGGTCGACCTGGTCACCGCCCTCATCACCCTGGCGATGCTTGCGCTCCTCCAAAACATCGACATCATCGTCCTCGGCCGACAGAACCCGGCGGCCAGCGGCTCGTACGCGGCGGTGTCGGTAGCCTCCAAGGCCATCGTCTACGGCGCAGTTGTGCTGGGCAGCTACCTGCTGCCTGAAGCGGCGATCCGCTGGCATCGCGGGGGCCATGCGCTCCGCCAGATGATCGTCGCCGTCACATTGCTGTCGGTGCCAGCCTTGTCACTCGTCATCGCGGCAGTGTTCTTTCCTCGTCTGCTGCTCACGCTCGTCTTCTCCTCTCGCTACCTCGGCGCCGAGGCAGCCTTCGCGCCATTGGTCGGCGCGATGATCTGCCTGAGCCTGACCGTGATCCTGTCGATGTACATCATGGCCATCGGACGTCGTTGGATCGCAGCGATCCTCGTCGTCGGGGGTGCCGCCACGACGCTCGCCGTCATCGTTGCGAACGGCGATCCTGTGGCGACAGCTCGCAACGACTTCGCCGTGCAGGCGTGCATCCTGGTGGTGCTCACCGCATGCTTCAGCTGGGTCCATCGAAACCGCCTGCCTTCTCGTTCTGCACGACGGTCTGACGGCTAAAGTCGCTCAGCGTCGCAGCCGAACGCGCTCGTGCGACCGGAAGGGTGAGGCGTTGATGGCAGAGGAGGCGAGCTCAGAGCGTCTGAGCGCGATGGCCGATGCTGCCGGCATCTCTCGCATCCACATGGTTGCGTGGCGTGACCTCGACGATCCTGAGGCCGGCGGATCCGAGCTCCACGCCCACGAGGTCGCTCGTCGCTGGGCTGCCGCCGGGATCGAGGTGACGTCGCGCACCTCGGCCATCGCAGGCCGTGCCTCGACGACGACCCGCGATGGCTACAGCATCGAGCGCCGAAGCGGCCGCTACGGCGTCTTCCCCTCGGTCATCGCTGCCGGGATGCGCCAACGAGTCTCTCCCGGTGACGCGCTCGTGGAGATCTGGAATGGGATGCCGTTCCTGTCGCCTGTGTGGTGGAAGGGACCCCGGGTCACCTTCTTGCACCACGTCCACGAAGAGATGTGGCAGATGGCGCTCCCGGGCACCCTCGGGCGGGTCGGCGACCTGATCGAGCGCCGCTTCGCTCCGCCCTTCTACCGCCGAGAGCGCATCGTCACGCTCTCGGCGTCGTCGCGCAACGAGATCATCGAGCGACTGCACCTGCCGCCGGATCAGGTGACGGTGGCGCCACCAGGCATCGGGCCGCAATACGTGCCGGGCACGCAGCGCTCAGCGACGCCGCTCGTTGTCGCAGTTGGTCGCCTGGTGCCGGTCAAGCGCTTCGATCTGGTGATCCAGGAGATGGCCCAGGCCAGACGCCGCGTCCCCGACCTCGAGCTCGTCATCATCGGCGAGGGCTATGAGCGCTCTCACCTCGAATCCCAGATTCGGTCGCTCGGTGCAGAGAGCTGGATCTCGCTGGCGGGCTTCGTCGACAGCGACGAGCTGGTGTCGTGGTATCAGCGCGCCTGGTGCGTCGTGTCTGCCTCGATCCGAGAGGGGTGGGGGATGACGCTGACCGAGGCGGCGGCGTGCGGGACTCCCGCCGTGGCGACAGCGATCGCGGGCCACAGCGATGCTGTCGAGGACGACAAGAGCGGTCTGTTGGTCCATGACGTCAGCAGCCTCGGGGAGACGGTCGCAGCTGTCTTGCTCGATGAGGATCTCCGGCTCCGGCTCTCTGACTGCGCGCTCGAGCGTTCAGGGATGTTCAGCTGGGATGAGACGGCTCGGGTTGCTCTGGCGGCGCTGGTCGATGCTGCGCCGCCTGCTCCCTGAGGAATTCCTTGCGCTCGACCGCACTGATCACAGCGTCGCCGCCGTAGAGCACGATCGAAACCCACATCAAGGTGCCGGCCTGCGAGAAGTATGCGGGCCAGTCGCCCACGCCGAATGGTGAGGATGTCTGGATCGAGACGATCGAGGCCACTGATGCCACGAAGAATCCAAGCGACGCGATCCCGGCGAGCCCTCGGAGCCACCTGAGCAGCAGCCCAACGAGGACGACGCCACCAGCGAGACCGCCGGCGAGCGGCCCAGCGATGGCGGTGCCCACAGCCCCCGAGAGCACTGCGGCGACAAGTGCAACCCACCAACGCGCTCGCACTCGGCCGGGCGTGAACGGCGTGATGAGCTGCGGGACGGCGTCAGGCTCGGGGGGTCGGGCATCGAAGTCGGTCGCCACACGTGTCCTGGCGTGGTCGGCAGCGAGGGCAGTGCTGCGCCCACTTCGACGTTGCCGTTGGATCTCAGCTCGAGTGGCGCCAGTTGCAGGCTCGGCCACCTCGGACTCGGGTGCGCTCCTCGCTCGGCGTCGACGGGGCCACACGATCAGGACCAGCACCGCCAGCAGGGCCAACCCTGAGATGACGAAACCAAGAACCATCAGGGACTGTGGCTTCCAGTGCAGCTCGATCGTCAGCGTCGCACCTTGCTCGGGCAGCGTTGAGAGGTGGAGCTCGGCGAGGACGTGATTCGACACGTGCCAGCTGTTGGCGAGACCGTCGGCCAGCAGTGGTGGCCCGAGATCGACCGAGCGTGACACCCCATCACTGCCGGTGGCGGTGGCCGTCGCATGCCATCCCGCGTTGATGCTCTCGCCAAGCACCATGGTGAATGGGCCGTGCACGTGGGTCACGTGAGCGCGGGCGGACGTCGTGCCCAGGTGGGGTTTGACCGACGGTACTGCGCCAGGCTGGGTCGCCGGGACCGCTCCCTCGACAGGCACCGGACCGATGCTGCCACCAGGCCACGAATCGAGCAGGACCTGATCGACGTTCCACCCGGTCAGGTCGCTGTGGCCGATCGCGGTCTCCAGCAGATGGGTGCCGGCGGTGAGCCCGACACCGTTGGCAGACGCCCCACATGCGACGAGCGACAGCGGCCTGAGGTCAAGCGCTGCTGCGGTGGTCCCCTCGACGACCACGCTCTCGGGCTGTCCGTCGATGGAGACCAGGTTGGGGTGGCAGACCGCAGGAACGGTGAGCGGCAGTGGCGAGAGGTGGACGCCAGGCAATCCGACCTCGGCGATCCCGATCGGATCCACCAGGGGGATGGTCGTGTTGAAGTTCGTGGTCGTCCGCTTGTCGAAGGTGTCGAAGGTCAGTCGGATCTGCGCGCCCGTGAGCGGCGGAAACGACACGCTGACCGTGTCGACGCTCCCCGGCGTGGTGCCCTGCGTGACCGGAGGGATCGCCACGGTGCGGCTCTCGGCCCCTGAGGAGATCGTCATCGAGGTTGGGACAGAGTGCTGACCATCGTCGACGATGGTCAATGGGAACGTGGAGAGGGTGATCGGCTTCGACAGGTCGTACTGGAGCCACGCCTTGCGCTTGGTGGCACTGTCAAAACCTGGCTGCCAGTAGGTGGCGGGATCGCCGTCGAGGGTGGTCGAGGCGGTGTTTCGCAGCGAACCCGGGAGCCTGCCGCTCGAGAAGGCGACGACCTGGACACCGCTGGTCGAGGTCCTGCCGAGCAGCTTGTCGATCTGGTCGTCGGGGATGAGCGGCGAGACGGTGGCGTCCCCGGAGAGCGTGAAGGTCCGTTGTGTCGGCACCGAGAAGACGCGATCGATGGCGACCTCTGGGTCAGAGCGTGTCGGATACGGGCTCGTGCGCCACCTCGTCATCAGGTAGCTGAGCCGGTTGGCGCTCGACGACGCTCCGAGCTTGGACGTCAGGTCGGTCGGCATCGAGATGGCCTCGGTGACGGTGTGGCCAGGGATCTGGATCTCGGCGAACCCGACCGCTGACGCGGCGCTTCCTTGCGCAGCGGCATGGGTGGTGCGGTCGATCATCACCCGCAGGGTGCGAAAGCTCCGGGTGGGGAAGGAGATGACCTGGCCACCGGGTTCCAGCGACGAGGCACCGAGCGTCGCAGTCACTCGTCGGCCGCCATCGAAGCTCAACGTGACCTTCGTGATGTGCCGATAGAGGTCTCCAGACTGAGGTTGGACGAGTGTGATGTGGTCCGTCGTGGCGGGCGACGAGAGGCGCACCTGCCACCACTGGCCACGGGGGTCAGCGAAGATGCCGGTCCGCCACGCTGTGTCGAGGTTGCCGTCGAGCGCTGAATACGGCCGGTCCTCGGCGGCATAGTCAAAGGGGCTCCCATAGGAGCTGGCTTCAACCGAGGTCGCTCCCAGGTAGGAGGCGATCGTCTTGGCGTTGAGGTGGGCGGTGGGGAAGAGTTCGATGGGCGCATCGGTGGGATCCGTCTTCTGGGGGTTCTCGCTCGCAGTCTCAGTGGCGCCAGCGGTGGACGTAATGGTGTCCCATCGAAAGCCCTGCTTTCGATTGGTGTCAGTGACGGTGATCGCACCACCGTTCTTGAGAAGAGATGCGATTCTCCCGGGATCCTTGGCCAGGGTCCCGCTGAAGAAGATCGCGCTCGACGTGTCGAGCAATCCGGTGCTGGCCATGTTCTCAAGGCCCGTTCCGTCGCCGGAGACGATGAGGGCGCCGTGATCCGACTCGGCCCGCAGCAACGGCCGCGGTGCCGTGACGCCATAGACGGCGACCTTGGGCAGTGGGACCGGCGCGTGCCCGAGAGCGAGATCCTGCTCATCGAGCGTCGGATAGATCGAGACATTGGGCTTGGTGGATCCGAAGTTGGTCGGTCCAGTCAGACCCGTCGGGGTCGGCGTCAGCATCCCGGCGATGCTCTGCGGGTGGGGCTGGCCAAAGTGCTCGTACTGCGTGTCGTACTCGATGAGCAGATTGCCGACGCTGAGGAGGCGAGCGATCGGAGCGATCGCTGCCGGGTCAGCGATATGGTCTTGCACCGGCTCATCGAGCGCATAAAGCATGTCGGCGGTGGCCATCGATCCCATCACCTGCTGCTCGTGGATGAGGAAGGGTCGTGTCAGAGAGGCCGGCTGTGGGCTGTCGACAGTGTTGCCCCAGCGGAATGAGGCGAAATCGTTACCTGGCAATGCGAGCACCCTCGTGCCCGGGTTCACGCTGTTGAGGTAGGCGACCGCATCCGTCTCGGCCTTGGGCAACGTGGCCGGCTGTGTGAAGTCGTTCGCGATGAAGCCACCCCTGAGCAACGGAGTGGTGTTTGCCAGGATGATCACGATGGCGAGCAGCGTCACCGGGACTGCTGCTCGTGGGAAGCGCTCGTGGATCGCCGCCAGACCAGCGCCCAGCAGTACCGAGAGGCCGAGGATGATGAGTGGCGTCGCGCGATCGGTGCTGCGCAGTGCCAGACCTGCGGTCGTCGTCGTCATGAAGGTCTTGAGCAGACCTCCGATCGCCGTCGGCGAGGTGAAGGGATGAGCGCCGACCGACCACACGGTGCCGACAACGATCAGCAGGATGAAGTAGCTGCGGTGGCGCCACCGTGCGAGGAGGCCGGCGAGGAGCGCAAGGAAGGGGACTGCGTAGGATGCGAGGAGCGTGGGGATGCTCTGGGTGAGCCAGACAGCGGCGTTGGTCCACGGACCAAGGCGGTCAGTGCCGTAGAAATACCAGTAGCCCAGCCCCCGAAGGACCTCGGCTGAGCTGGAACCGCCTGAAGTCGCCACCACGGTCTCGGTGTACTTGAGGACATCGACGCCGAAGCCCGCCTCGATGGCGAGCCCGATGACCCACCAGAGGCAGACACCGATGGTCAGCACTGCGATCTGTGAGGTCGTGATGAGCACGCGACGCCAGGCCACCTCTCTCTCGACGAGCCAGGCGTAGAGGATCCAGAGCACCGGGGCGAAGCCAACGAAGATGATGC
>CAITOG010000162.1 GCA_903893955.1 uncultured Actinomycetes bacterium | reverse complement strand
TCGACGGCGCTCACGGAGCAGCCTGGTTCGCCGCCTTGGCCACGTCGAGACGTCGCAGGGCCTCCGCTCGCTCGGCCTTCAGGTCGACCATCGGCACTGGATAGGAGGCCTGCGAGAGCAGATCCACGCCGCCGCCGGGCTGCAGCACCGCTGGTGCGGAGATGCCGGACAGCTCTGGGACGTAGGTGTGGATGTAGTCGGCGTTGGGATCGAAGCGCTCAGCCTGCGCGATCGGGGAGAAGATGCGGTAGAAGGGTGCCGCATCGGTGCCACAGCCAGCGGTCCACTGCCAGCCGTGGGTGTTCGAGGCGAGATCACCGTCGACGAGCCGCCACATGAACCACCGGGCCCCCCACCGCCAGTCGAGGTGGAGGTGCTTGACGAGGAAGCTCGCCGCCAGCATCCGAGCTCGGTTGTGCATCCAGCCATCGATCAAGAGCTGGCGCATCGCCGCATCGACGAGGGGGATCCCGGTGCGGCCGAGAGCCCAGGTCCGAAATGCCGCCTCGGCCGCCGGTCCCTCGTCCCACGGGAGGTGTCGGAACTGAGCTTGCAAGGGCTCCCGGACCGACTGCGGATTGTGGAACAGCACGTCGGCGTAGAACTCCCGCCAGCACAGCTCCGAGCTGAACTTCGCGGCGCCCTTGCCCCCACCTCCAGCTGCACGAAGCGCGGTGCGCGGGTGGAGCGTCCCGAAGCGAAGGTGTGGGCTGAGCCGAGAGGTAGCAGGAAGTGCGAAGACGTCACGATCGTTCGCGTAGCCCTCGATTGGGCCCTCCACAAAGTGCTCGAGCGCCAGCAGGGCTGCGCGCTCCCCTGCAGCCGGCAGCGCGCCTTCCATCTCGTCGGGCAGGTCCCCGAAGAGCGCTGGTCGCAGGCGCCCAGCCCGGGCCACCAGATCGTCGAGGGTGGCGGTCGACGGCGCAGCACGCCATCGGACCGCAGGCACTGGAAGGACGACGTGAGGCCCGATGGCCTCCCAGCGCCGCCAGAACGCGCTGAACACCTTGATTGCATTTCCTTTGTCCCCACGCACAGTCCCTGGATCGACTGCGTACGGCGATGATCGACGGACCAGCTCGACGCCGGCCTCAGCGAGGTGCTCCGCAACCACCTGATCTCTCCTACGCCCCTGTGGTGCGAAGTCATCGCTGATGACCACCGTGCTCGCACCAACCTCGGCAGCGAGCGTGGCGAGCTCACGTGCCGGGTCGCCTGATCGAAGGACCAGGGCGGCGTCCATGGATCGCTCGAGCTCAGCCAGGCACGCCGCGAGGAACCGTGCTCTCGTGGGCCCAGACGGAGCAAGCAGCGCATCGTCGAGGATGAAGACTGGAATCACCCCGTCTCGACCGCCCGCTCTGACAGCGTCGTGCAGAGCTGGATGATCGGCGAGACGCAGGTCCCGCCGGAACCACATGATGCTCGGCGCCATGTCCGGCGAGCCTAGAGACCAGAGCGCGTTCGTGCGGCCTTGAGGCGTCGGTCGAGGTGCGCCTCCATTGCTTCGGTCGCCAGCGAGGTGACCTCGTTCGATCCTGGTGGCGGGGGACCGGCGAGGACGCCGCCGAGTTCCCCACCGATGATCCGTCGCAGGAGCGCGAGTGCCTCTTGCGAGAGTGGACGGCCACGCCGGCACGACGCGCAGAGTGCGCCACCCTCCATCAGGTCGAACGCCACCAGTTCGACCTGGTCGTCGCCGCACGAGGCGCAGGCATCGACGATCGGCCCGGCTCCTTCGATCTCGAGGATCCGCAGGAAGAATGATGGCGCGACCATCGCCGGATCACGGGTGAGGTCATCGAGCACGCCAAGCGCCCTGGCAAGGGTGTCGAGCGTGCGGGTGTCGACGTGGGCCTCCTGTGTGATCTGATCGACGACCTCGAGCATCGACAGCCCGGCATTGATCCGATCGAGATCCCCCCGGATGTTCTGGTGGCGAGCGATGACCTCGACCTGGTTGATGATGTCGAGCTCGCTGCGCCCCCGCCACAGCAGCAGTGAGACCTGAGAGAGGGGCTCGAGGCGACTCCCGAACTTCGAGGCGGTCTTGCGGACACCCTTGGCGACAGCACGGACCTTGCCGTTGTCTCGTGTCATGAAGACGACGATGCGATCAGCCTCGCCGAGCTTGTAGGTCCGCAGCACGATGCCCTCGTCGCGCAGCAGCGCCATCAAGCGCCCCCCTCCGTCTCCTCGGTTGCGTCGTCGACGACGGTCGAGGTGGGCGGGGCGTCTTCGAACTGTGGTGAGCGCCGACGGATCCCCAGCCAGTCATTGAGCCAGTTCCCGCCGGCCACGAGGATGCCAAGTGCCACGAGCGCGATCACCGGTGCCCTGAGCGGCGAATTGCCGATGGAGACGATGAACACAACGATGAGGGCGGCGATGACGCCGAGAATCTTGCCGAGCTTGACCCAGCTCACTCCTCGAGGCCCCCATAGCGACGCTCCCGGCGCTGGAACTCGAGGACGGCCTCATAGAGGTCGGTGCGGCGGAAGTCCGGCCAGAGCACATCAGGGAAGATGAGCTCGGAGTAGGCGATCTCCCACAGCAGGTAGTTGCTGACGCGATGCTCGCCCGACGTGCGGACCACGAGGTCGGGATCCGGCATCTCGGGCCAATAGAGGTGCTTGCGCAGCGCTCGCTCGTCGATCTTGTCGGGCTTGATGCCCTCGGCGACCATTGCCTTGACGGCGTCGATGATCTCGGCTCTGCCGCCATAATTGAACGCCATCGTGAGGGTGCAGGTCCGATTGTCCTTGGTGAGCTCAGCCGCCTCATCCATCCGCTTGAGCACCCGACGCGGAACCCGCCAGTCGCGCCGTCCAGCGAACCTGATCCGCACTCCCTTGTCGTTGAGCTCATCTCGGCGCCGCATCAGGAGCGACTCGTTGAATCCCATGAGATAGCGGACCTCATCAGCAGGACGGCGCCAGTTCTCCGTCGAGAAGGCATACATCGTGATCCACTCGATCCCGAGCTCGAGCGCACCGTCGACTGCATCGACGAGCGCCTCCTCGCCCGCAGCGTGCCCGTCGGTCCTTGGGAGCCCTCGCCTCGATGCCCACCGCCCGTTCCCGTCCATCACGCATGCCACATGGGTCGGGATCCTCGAGCGGTCGATCTCATCGGGGATGAGCGGATCGAGGAACAGACCTCGGTCCTTGTCACCTCGACGGTTGCGTGCCACGTGAGGAACCTACCCCCTTGGAACAGTCGTGGCGTCCACGTCGACCTCGGCCCACTACGGTCGATCCGATGAGCGACGACCACGCCAGCGACCAGCCGCTCTCCCCTGTTGCCGTCGCCCTCGCCACCGTCACCGCCACGTTGCCCGACGGCGGCGAGGCCCGCCCAGGACAGGTCGAGATGGCAGAGGCGGTCGAAGAGGCCCTGGTCGAGCACCGCCACCTCATCGTTCAAGCGGGCACCGGAACCGGCAAGTCCCTGGCCTACCTGGTCCCGGCTGCACAGCTGGGTCGCCCAGTCATCATCGCCACCGCCACCAAGGCCCTCCAGGAGCAGCTCGCTCGCCGCGACGCCCCGCAGGTCGCCGACGCACTGGGCGACGTGAACGTGGCGGTACTCAAGGGCAGGTCCAACTACTTGTGCCGCCAACGGGCAGCTGAGCTCGCCGAGCGGGGCTTCCAGGCGACGCTCGAGGATGCCGGCGAAGAAGAGTCATCTGGACGAAGCGCGGACCGCCTCATCCCGCAGGTCGAGCGGCTCCTCGCCTTCGAGCGCACCAGCGCCACGGGCGATCGAGCGCAGCTCGACGAGGATGTCTCTGAACGTGCGTGGTCGATGATGTCGGTCGGACCTCGAGAGTGTCCGGGGGCGTTTAACTGCCCGCAAGGAGGTCGGTGCTTCGCTGAGATGGCGCGGCTCGCCGCCCAGGAGGCGGACCTCGTGATCGTCAACCTCCACCTTCTTGGCTCGCACCTTGCCTCCGAGGGGATGGTGCTCCCGGAACACGACGCACTGATCATCGACGAGGCCCACGAGCTCGAGGAGGTCATGACCCAGACGCTCGGCGTCGAAGTCTCCGCCGGACGACTTCGTTCCTTGGCCACGCTCGCTCGCTCCCTCGGAGATCCGGCGACGAGCGACGACGCTCAAGAGCTCGCCGGGTGCGCGGACGGGCTCGCCGAGGTATTGGGCGACCTCGGCGACCAGTCCATGGTCGACCTCGACGTCGAGGCAGACGTCGCCGCCCAGCTCGGTCGCTGCGACGCGGCGCTCCGAGCGCTCATGGGTTCGCTGCGTGCTGGTGCCGGCGAGGGGGCCGACGCACGTGGCGTTCGAGCGCTGTCGAGCGCGACGAGGCTGCTCGAAGAGGTCAGTCGCATCAGCACGCCCTCGAGCGGTGAGGTCCTGTGGTGTGGCGGCACGAGGTCGAACCGGATCTTGACCCTCTCTCCGATCGATGTCGGCCCGGCGCTGCTCGACGGCCTCTTCGATCGTTGCACCGTGGTGATGACCTCGGCGACCATCCCACCCGGACTCGCCCAGCGACTCCGCCTCGGCGATGACGAGGTCACGCAGCTCGACGTCGGCAGCCCGTTCGACTTCCAGCGCCAGAGCATTCTCTACGTCCCGACCCACCTCGCAGATCGTCGTAGCGACGACGCCGAGGTCCAGATCGCCGACGAGATCGCATCGCTCATTGACGCGGCGGGCGGTCGGACGTTGGCGCTGTTCACCTCGCGCCGGGCGCTCAACGAGATCGCCGATCGTGTCGCCGATCGAGTCCACCACCCGATTCTCGTACAGGGGATGGCCTCGAACCAGGCCCTGATCGAGCGGTTCCGGGAGGAAGAGGACGCCTGTCTGTTCGCCACCATGGGCATGTGGCAGGGGCTCGACGTCCCAGGACGGAGCCTCTCGCTCGTCACCATCGATCGCCTTCCCTTCGGTCGACCTGACGATCCGGTGCTCGAAGCGCGTCGCGCTCGGGCCGGCTCGCAGGCGTTCCGCCTCGTCGACCTGCCGAGAGCTGCCACGCTGCTCGCGCAGGGGGTCGGTCGGCTCATCCGCTCGAAGACCGATGAGGGGATCGTGGCAGTGCTCGACCCTCGCCTTGCCACCGCCAACTACCGAAGTGTGCTGCTCGAGGCCCTGCCGCCCATGAAACGAAGCGTGAGCCACGACGAGGCGATTACGTTCCTTGCCGCGATTCGAGACCACGCTGCGCGCGAAGAGACCGCCTGAGCATCATCACCAGTAGGAGCGAACGACCTCCGCGACCCAGGCAGGCTCCTCAACGTCACCTTGAGGACCGAACGCAGCGAACCACGGTTTGATGTCGAGGACCGGCGTGCCATCGACGGCGTCGAGACCCTGCACCGTGACGACCCGTGTCGATACCTCGAGAATCCTGCAGCGAGAAAGACCGATCCGGCCCGGTCGATCCTTGTGCCGCTGTGCGAGCGCACCGACGAGCGGGAGCGCAGTGTTGCCACGAGGGTG
>CAITOG010000161.1 GCA_903893955.1 uncultured Actinomycetes bacterium | reverse complement strand
TGCGTCGAGCAAGGGCGGCACGACGACCTGCGTCCTGTTCGGCGCTGCGTTGAGGAGGCTCAGATCGCTTGCTGGGTCGAACCGTGTGCACGCACGCTCATAGGCCCCAACGACGGCGACCGCAGCTGTGATTGCGGCCTGGCGATCGCCTTCGCCGGCCACGAAGATCCGCAGTGGCGACGCCATCGCCAGGCCCTCAAAGGCTTCGACCTCGATGTCGAGCTCAGCCAGCACCAGATGCACCAGTGACGACAGTCGTGGGCGGACTCGTCACCGGCGTCGTCACCGGTGGTGCCGTGGTGGGCGGGCTGGTGACCGGCGTCGATGCTCCCGACGAGGAGACGGGCGCCATATAGCTCCCGCCACTCGGCGCTGCGGCGGCAGGCCCTGTCGTCGCCGATCCCGACCCAACGGCGGGTGCCGTCGTCGTCGTGACGGCGGCGAGGGCGCTGCGCTCTGCTGCGATCTGCGCCTTGAGCTTGGCTGCTTGTGCGTCGAGAGCGGCAGGTTGGGTCGTTGGAGCCGACGCTGAGGGCGCGGTGGTCCCAAGCGTCCCAGCAACCCAGGCCAGTGACCCAGCTGCTGTCCCGGCAGCCGCCAGGGCAACTGCCAGCGCTGGTCCGCTTGATCGCGATTTGCGAGGTGCCTTTGGTGGAGTCGATTCAGTTGTCACCGTGTCCCCCTCCATCTCCTGAGCCGCCATCGTCGGTCCAGTGGGGCGGCGGCGGCGTGGTCGTCGGTGGTGGCGTGGTCGTCGGTGGGGTCGTCACGGGAACCTGGGTCGTCGGCGTCGGTGCAGGCGCCCACGTCGTGGTGGTGGCTCGGCTCGCGGTCTGCCACGTGGCAGGTACCGCTTGAGCAGCAGCGGTCGTCGTGGTTGCGGAAGCCGCCTGCTTGGCAGCGAGCTGCTTGGCCAAGGCGGCCTGTCGAGCTTCGAGGCGCGCCAGCTTCGCGGCTGCGTCGGAAGGCTGGTGGACTACGGGCAAGGTGGGGCTGGCAGTAGTCGCCGTGGTCGACACGACGCTCAACGCACCTGCCACCATTCCGACAGCGGCAACTGCACCGACTGCCCATGATGCCAACGGGTTCATAGTCACTCCCCTTCTTCTCTTCAGGACACTGATGATCCTTGTGGTGCGAGGTGAACGGTCGATGAGCCGATCGTGAGAGTTCTCTCATCGAAGCCGTCGCGACGGTTGCAGCCGCCTGCGCTGCCACCTCGTAACCTCGTGGTTCCTGCGTTGTGAAGGTGAGGAGTGCACATGGGCCTGTCCATCGGGATCGTCGGGCTGCCGAACGTCGGCAAGTCGACCCTGTTCAACGCGCTGACTGAGAACGAGGTGCTGGCGGCCAACTACCCGTTCGCCACCATCGAGCCCAACGTCGGGGTCGTCGCTGTCCCCGACGCCCGCCTCGACGTGCTCGCAGAGATCTTCGGTTCCGGCCGCACCGTGCCGGCATCGGTCACCTTCGTCGACATCGCCGGCATTGTGCGAGGTGCGAGCGAGGGCGAAGGGCTGGGCAACAAATTCCTCGCCGCCATCCGAGAGTCCGATGCCATCTGCCAGGTCGTCCGAGCCTTCGAGGATGACGACGTCATCCACGTCGAAGGTCGGGTGGACGCCAAGAGCGACATCGAGACCATCAACACCGAGCTGATCCTCGCCGACCTCCAGACGATCGATGCACGCATCCCGAAGATGGAGAAGGAGGGTCGCAAGGTCCCCGAGATCGCTGCACAGCTCCAAGAGGTCACAAAGGCGCGCGCCATCCTTGACGATGGTCGGACGATCTTCTCGGCACTCGGCGAGGTGGACACCGAGGCGCTTCGAGACCTGCACCTGCTCACCGCCAAGCCGTTCCTCTATGTCTTCAACGTTGACGAGGGATCCCTCGGCGATGAGTCGGTGGCCGATTCGCTCGCCGCCCTGGTGGCACCTGCTGAGGCCATCGTGGTGTGCGCGCAGCTTGAGGCCGAGCTGGCGGGGGTGAGCGGCGATGACCTCACCGAGCTGCTCGAGTCCTACGGGTTAGAAGAGCGTGGCTTAGATCGCGTCGTCGCCAGCGGCTTCGCCACCCTCGGCCTCCAGACCTACCTGACGGCCGGGCCGATGGAGGCGAGAGCCTGGACCATCCACGTCGGCGACACCGCTCCTCAGGCAGCTGGAGTGATCCACACGGACTTCGAGCGCGGCTTCATCAAAGCTGAGGTCGTCGGGTTCAGCGATCTCGTCGACGCAGGCTCGATGGCCGCCGCCAAGGCTGCCGGTCGGGTGCGCCTCGAGGGTAAGGACTACGTGATGCAGGACGGCGACGTGGTGGAGTTCCGCTTCAACGTCTGAGGCGTGCCCGAGCCCTGTACTTCGCCACCTAGGATGTTCATCGGCGTAGCTCGACAGATGTCGGCGCCAAAGCCCATCCGCTTTGACGCGTCACCGCGCACAAGAATCGAAGGAGTTCCAAGTGTCCAACCCCGACTTCAAGGTCGCTGACCTCAGCCTGGCCGAGTTCGGCCGAAACGAGATCCGACTCGCCGAGCATGAGATGCCCGGCCTCATGGCCATGCGAGCCGAGTACGGAGAGTCCAAGCCGCTTGCCGGCTCCCGGATCACCGGCAGCCTCCACATGACCATCCAGACCGCAGTCCTGATCGAGACCCTCGTGGCACTCGGCGCCGACGTGCGCTGGGCGAGCTGCAACATCTTCTCGACCCAGGACCACGCAGCTGCGGCCATCGCAGTAGGCCCCGACGGCACACCCGACGACCCCCAGGGCATCCCGGTGTTCGCATGGAAGGGCGAGACGCTCGAGGAGTACTGGTGGTGCACCGACCAGGCCCTGACGTGGCCCGGCGAGGACGGCCCGACTGCCATCCTCGACGACGGTGGGGATGCCACGCTGCTCATCCACAAGGGTCTCGAGTTCGAGAAGGCCGGTTCAGTCCCGGACCCCTCGACCGCTGACTCTGAGGAGTACGCGGTGGTCCTCGAGCTGCTCACCAAGATCGTGGCCGAGGAGCCCGGCCGCTTCACCGCTGCCGCCAACTCGATCCAGGGCGTCTCCGAGGAGACCACCACCGGCGTGCACCGCCTCTACGACATGCAGCGCTCAGGCGAGCTGCTGTTCCCGGCCATCAACGTGAACGACGCCGTCACCAAGTCGAAGTTCGACAACAAGTACGGCTGCCGCCACTCGCTCGTCGACGGCATCAACCGTGCCACCGACGTCCTCATCGGCGGCAAGGTGGCTGTGGTCTGCGGCTACGGCGACGTGGGCAAGGGATGCGCGGAGTCGCTGCGAGGCCAGGGCGCTCGGGTCATCGTGACCGAAATCGACCCGATCTGCGCGCTCCAGGCGGCGATGGACGGCTACGAGGTCGACACCCTCGAGGGTGCCCTCTCTCGCGCCGACATCATCATCACTGCCACCGGGAACCGTGACGTCATCCGGGTCGAGCACATGGACAAGATGAAGCACCAGACCATCGTCGGCAACATCGGCCACTTCGACAACGAGATCGACATGGCCGGCCTCACCGCAGTGTCGGGGATCAAGCGCACGACCATCAAGCCCCAGGTCGACGAGTGGACCTTCCCTGACGGTCACACCGTCATCATCTTGTCCGAGGGTCGCCTGCTCAACCTCGGCAATGCCACCGGCCACCCGAGCTTCGTGATGAGCGCCTCGTTCACCAACCAGGTGATGGCACAGATCGAGCTGCACCAGAACATCGCCGCCTACCCGACCGGCGTCTACGTGCTCCCCAAGCACCTCGACGAGAAGGTGGCACGGTTGCACCTCGACGCGCTCGGCGTCGTGCTGACCGAGCTGACCCCGACCCAGGCTGAGTACCTCGGCCTCAAGGTCGACGGTCCCTTCAAGCCCGACACTTACCGCTACTAGTCATCGAGACGCCGCCTGCAACCTGAGGCCGGACCACAGCGATGTGGCCGGCCGAGGGCTGCGGGAGCTCGTCAATCAGCGGATGCCGTCGAGCAGGTCATCCTCGACGCCGACCTGATCGGTCGGATCGATGACCCGCACGAACCACTCGGTCGAGAAGATCTCGTCGAAGAGCGCCTCTGGCATGGTCAGGAAGAAGGACTGACTGGTCTGCGAGGCGTGCGCCTCGAGCGCCGCCCGCTTGGCCGGCGCGAATGGCGCCACGTCAATGGCGGCACCGATCTGGTCATCCGGCGTGCCGATGTCGACCGCTTCCTGCTCCTCGCCGTCATTGTCAACGTCGCCGGGTGCCTCCACGCCAGCTTCAGCGAGCAGCGACCTGAGCCGCTCGAAGGCGGACTTCGCTACCGCCGTGTAGTACAGCTTCGGCGTGGCGCTCGTCATCTCGAGCGCAGCCAGCGTCACCCGGTTCGCCTGGATGTGGTCTGGGTGGCCGTAGAAGCCGTTCTCGTCGTAGGTGATCACGACGTCGGGCTGCTCCTCGTCCATGAGGTCGGCCAACCGGCGCCCTGCGACCTCGACGGGTGTCTGCCAGAAGCAGGTCGGGTCGTCGTTCTGCGGCCATCCCATCATCCCCGAATCGTGGTAGCCGAGCAGCTCGAGGCGATCGACCCCGAGGATCTCACACGAGGCCCTGAGCTCCTCCATGCGGTGCGCCACCACCTCGGCGACATCGTGCTCATCGTGGTCAGGCGCAAGGCCAGTCGGGCTGTCGCCAAGCTCGCCATTGGTGCAGGTGACCAGGATGATCCGTGTTCCCTCCGAGGAGTACCGGGCGATGACGCCGCCGGTCGTGGAGGCCTCGTCGTCGGGGTGCGCGTGCACGAGGAGGATTGTGGGGTGCAGGGAGGTCATGGCAGTTCACTCGATTCCATGGAAGAGGTCGTCCTCAGGCAGTGGCGATCCGGTCAGATCGATTTGTCGCACGAAGGTCTCGGTCCCGAAGATCACGTCGAAGAGCTCGTCGTCCATCGCCACCAGGTCGGCATTGTCGGTCTGAGTGGCGTGGGCCGCCAATGCGCGGTGCTTCAGGCCCACCACCTCAGAGCAGTCGATCACCGTCTGGACCAGCTCATCGTCGGTTCCAGCGATGAGCTCCTGGCCGATCCAGTCGGGCAGGTCCATGCCGGAGTCAGCCGCCAGCGCCACGAAGGCGGCGAGCGAGGTCTTGGCGAGAGCGACGGTGTAGAGACGCTTGACGATGTCGCCGGTTTGCTCGATCGCCGCGACCGTCACCTCATGGGTTCTGATGTGGTCGGGGTGACCGTAGAAGCCATCGGCGCCATAGGTCACCACTACCTGAGGCTGCTCCTCGACGATGATGGCCGCAAGCCGTTCGGCCGCAACGTCGATCGGCTGCTGCACGAAGGCGTCAGGATGCTCGTTGGCCAGCCACCCGGCCATGCCCGAGTCACCGAAGCCCAGCATCTCGAGGCGATCGACCCCGAGGATCTCAGCTGACGCAGCGAGCTCGGCAGCCCTCGTGGCCACCACGTCGCCTCCGACGAACCCTTCATCTTGTGAGCCTCGACCAGCGTCGTCGAAGCCGAGCGCTCCGTTGGTGCACGTCACGAGGACCTGCCGCACGCCTCGCCGGGCGTAGAGCGCCTGGACGCCGGCTGTGAAGAGCGCCTCATCATCGGGGTGCGCGTGGACGCACAACATGGTCTTGTTCGAGTTCACGCCGCTGAGCATACGGGTTCGCTCAGCCGATCTGGATTGCCTTGACCAGCAGCAGCGCGACTGCGACCACCAGATAGGCCGCCATCGCCACCAGCACCACTCGACGGCCCCCGGTCAGCTCAGCTCGCTCGAGGAGGGCAGCTGGTGGCATCCGCCACTCCACCCTGTCGACCTCGTCGCTGTCGCTCTCGAGGCCTAGAGAGCGGGTACGCGCCGCACGAACGGCCCAGACGACGGCCCCGACAGCGAGACCGATGACGAGCGCGATCCCAAGCCAGATGGAGAGCGTCACGACATTGATGTGAGGGAAGACAGTCGTCGCCATCAGCACGAAGGACAGCGCCACAAGCAGCGACACGATGACCACAGCCACTGCGTTGAGGCCAGGGCGGTTCACCCAGGGGCCCAAGACCTGAGCGTCGTTGCAGAGCAGGAGCAGGAAGACCGACGAGAGGGGCAGGAGCAAGCCGGCGAAGGCCTGGACCGCGGTGGTGATGAGGCCGAGCGGCGCGTGTGGAATCAGGACGAGGCCTGCGGCGAGCACCACCAGTGCGACGAAGCCTGAGTAGAACCCCTTCGCCTCTCGCCAGCCCCGATCCAAGGACATGTGCGTTTTGCCAACGTCGCCGAAGGCGTAGGTGGTCGCAAGGGTCACCGCTGCCGCGCCGATGATCGAGGCATTGAGCAAGATGATGGCGAAGAACGCACCGGCCCATGGGCCGATGAGGTGACGAAGGCCCTCCGCGACGCCCAGGGCATCGGTGTAGTGACCAGCCAGATTGGTCCCGTCGAAGGCGGCGGCGGCCACGCAGACGATGATGATGGCGCTGAGGACCGCCACGAACGAACCGATCACGGTGTCAACGCGCTCGTAGTTGATCCATCGCGGTGTGATCTTCTTGTCGATGATGTTCGACTGCTGGAAGAACAGCTGCCACGGCGCCACCGTGGTGCCGACGATGGCGATGATCAAGAGCACGGCGTTGGAAGTGACGCCGCCTCGCACTGAAGGGACCACCAGGTGGAACGCCACCGCTCCCGCACTCGGATGGGACATCACGAGCAGAGGGATCAACAGCAGATTGGCGAAAACGAAGACGAACATGAACCGCTCCCAGCGACGGAAGCTCCCTGTGGTGGTCATGATGATCAGCGCACCACCAGCCATCGGCACAGCCCAATACGGGCTGACGTTGAAGTACGAGAGCGCCAGGCCCACACCGATGAACTCGGTGGCCACTGTCAAGAAGTTGAGCACGAAGAGGTCCGCAACGGCGATGCCGCCCCAGATGCGTCCGTAGCGCTCTTTGATCAGCCGGCCGTGTCCGACGCCGGTCACCGCGCCGAGCCGAACCACCATCTCCTGGTTGACGATCAGGACCGGGATCAGCAGGGGCAAGGTCCACAGGAGGGTGAGGCCGAAGTCTTGCCCAGCCTGGGCATAGGTCGACACCCCACCGGCATCGTTGTCGCCGACCATGACGATGATCCCAGGGCCGAGGATGGCCAGAAGCGTGAGGATCCGGGCGCGAAAGCCACGTCGTGTCGTGCTGTCAGAGCTCGAGATGGTGCCGAAGGCACCCGTGATGTCGTGCTCAGCCACTGCTCACCTCCTTCCTCGGTCGTTGCGCGTGCTCGATGGTCGTGATGCCGCGCAGACCAGCAGGAGGCTCAGCTCAACGCCGGCCCCCGACCGCGCACGGCAGCAGGGTCGCCGGGCTCGGGGCCCGGCGAGTGGTACTTGGGGGTTTCAGGTCTCCTCCTCGGAACGATGAGCTCGACGACGGGTCATCTCACTCCTCCACCGTGGACATGCCGAACTCGCGACGCCAGCCCTGGGGCAGCAGCAGCTCGATCAGATCGTCAATGGTCACCACACCGACTACGTGGCCATCCTCGCGGGCGACCACCGGAGCCACCACCAGATTGAAGTCCGACATCTGGCGAGCGACCCGGTGCAAGTCCCACCCTGCTTTCACCGAGGCGGGGTCTGCCTGGGCCACGTCGATGACCAGCGCCGAGGCTGGTGACCGGACCAGCGAGGCGAGCGGGGCCGAGCCTTGGAGCGAGCCATCGGCGTTGAGCGAATAGACCACGTTGAGTGCCTCAGGCGGCGCGGTGGAAGCCGCCACCGCAGCGATGGCGTCGGCCACGGTCGCTGTCGACAGCACTGCGACGAAGTCTGGAGTCATGATGCCGCCAGCGGTCTCCGGGTTATAGCTCAACAGGCCCCGCACCTTTCGCTGCTGGGCCTCAGGGAGCTGATCGAGCACCAAAAGGCGTCGCTCCTGGGGGATCTCTGAGATCAGGTCGGCTGCGTCGTCGCTGGCCATCCTCTCAAGAAGGCGGGCCACCTCACGGTCGGACCTGGTGGCGAGGAACTCGACCTGGTGCTCCATGTCGAGCTCCTCGAAAACGTCAGCCTCGAGCTCCTGATCCTCGCCGACAGCGTCGATGATCTCCTCACCCTCTTCGTGGCTTGCGGCCTCGACGAGGTCAGCAATCTGCGCCGGATGGAGCTTGGCCAGCTTGCGGTAGGTCAGCTGGAGCTTCGCTGTGGGCACGTGGGCCACGAAGGGCTCGATCGAAGCGAAGTCGACGACCTCGGAGGAAGGGCTGCGACGTCCGCCGAGTCGACCGAAGATCGACGGTCGCTTCGGGTCGACGCCAACGACTTCCCATCCGCTCTCTCCTTGAGCCAGCAGGATGTTGTTCGCAGTGATGAGACGACCGACACCAATGTTGATCAGGTGCCGCGACAAGAGGTCCTTGGCCAAGAGCAGCTCGCCCTCGCGCCGTTCGAATCGTCGCAGGTCGACCCGCTTGCCGGCGAAACGGACCTTTCCCTCGTCGAGGGAGCCAATCTTGTCCGAGGCTACGAAGAGCTCTCGACCGCCGAAGCGGACGACCAAGCCGACGACAGGTGGATGCGGGCTGGCGCCAAGGCGGACCACCACGTCCTCGACCCGACCGATGCGATCGCCCTGCTCGTCGATGAGCGGTCGCCGGACGATCTCGGAAAGCTGGACGATGTCCGGGGTCACGGTGTCGCTCCAGTGCTCTGGGCAGTGCTCTTCCAGCACCGCCACCAGGGCAAGCCTACCTGCACGTCCCTCCAAGGAAAAAGGGAAGGTCGCTGGGTCAACCCCAGACCGAACTAGTTCTGAAGGGCGCCGACCGCCTCAGCTAGCTCCTCGAGCTCATGTCCCCACGACGTGGGCGCGATGAGCGGGCGAACAACGAATTTGGAGAAGCCCACCTCGAGGTAGGCGCAGAGAAGGTCGTGGAGCTCCTCGAGGCTCTGCGGGACGATGGCGGTCAGGTCATCGGTCTTCGCCCGTGCTTGGAGCGCGCGGCGGACACCATCGTCGAGCGGTGCGGCGGCATACCCGATGCTCACGCCATAGTGCTCAGGGTCGATCGCACGGCCTGCCTCGGCCGCCACCTCCTCGATCCGCCGGCGACCTGCTGCCGCCTGTGCCGGCGTGCACATCGCCGGCAGCCAGCCGTCGCCGAGTCGGCCACAGCGATCGAGCGAGCTCGGCACCATGCCACCAAGCCAGATCTCAAGTGGGCGCTGGCGTGACGGAGGGTCGAGCACGACCGACCGGGCCACCCCAGCATCACTCGGGACATCGGTCGCTTCACCGTCGAGGAGTCGCTTGAGCAACGGCAGGCTCTCATCGATCAGCGCACCCCGCGTGCTCGGGAGCGCACCGACCGCGACTGACTCGGGGCCCTTGGCCAGCCCGGGCACGCCGGTGAGCAGGAGTCGACCACCTGAGAGCTGGTCGAGCGTCGCAAGCTGGCGTGCGAGGCGCAGCACATTGCGCTTGGGCAGCAGGAAGGTGGTCCCCACCTTGAGCGCCGGCAGCCGGCCCGACAGCCATGCCAGCGCCACCATCGGGTCGAGGCCCGGCTGGGTCAGGATCTCGGGGATCCAGATCGAGTCGAAGCGATGATCGAGCAGCGCCCGGCAGAGGCCCTCAAGGTCGTCGGGTGCATGTGCGCCCGCGATCCCGATGCCGATCCGGACCTTCATGGTGCTCGCCTGATCGACTCGATAATCCTCTCGACGGCGTGTTCGTCGATGCCGCGGTGGGTGACGAACCTCACGATGCCCGGCGCAAGCGTCCCGGCAGCGATGCCGTCTCTGGACAGGTGGTCGAGGAGCGCAGCCGTGTCATCGTGCTCGAAGACGACGAGATTGGTGATCTGGGCCTCGAGGGAGGGAGCGACGCTCGGCCACCGCTCCCCCACCGCCGACGCGATGGTGCGTGCACGACGGTGGTCGTCAGCCAGGCGCTCGACCATGGTGTCGAGCGCCACCAGGCCGGCGGCAGCGATGATGCCCGCCTGGCGCATCGCACCGCCAAGACGCTTGCGCTCGACACGCGCCTGTGCGACCAGCTCGAGGGATCCAGCGAACATCGAGCCCACCGGGCAGCACAGGCCCTTCGACAAGCACGTCATGACCGAGTCAGCACCCTCCACCAGGCGAGATGGCTCGATGCCGGTGGCGACCGAGGCGTTGAGCAGTCGCGCGCCGTCAATGTGCAGCCGGAGTCCTGTCCCTGCGGCCCGGACGGCGGCGAGCGCTTCGATCGTCGGCACCGTGCCGCCTGACGCCATGTGGCTGACCTCGAGGAAGAGTGCGGTCGGGGCGGGCTGATGGTGCGCCGCAGCGGCACGTGCGGCGACGACATCGTCGGCCTCGACGATCCCTCGGCCATCCTCGAGCAACCCGAGCTGGACCCCGGCGTTGATGCCAGCAGCACCCATCTCGTAGAGCACGACGTGCTGGCGTTCTCCGACGAGCACGACGTCGCCGGGTGCAGTCAGCGTCCGCAGGGCGATCTGGTTGGCCATGACGCCGGATGGCACGAGCATCGCCGCCTCGGTCCCGACCAATCGGGCAAAGGTGGCTTCGAGCTCGTTGACGGTGGGGTCCTCGCCGTACCCGTCGTCGCCCACCGGCGCTGTGGCGATGGCCTCTCGCATCTGCTCGGTCGGCTCGGTGACCGTGTCGCTGCGCAGGTCGATGAGAGCCGAGGGCACAGGTCGAATCTACCGGCGGACGTGCCCTCTAGTCTCGGAGCCATGAGTGACACCGATCCAATCGAAGAAGCCGCTGCCCTCGCTGAGCGAGCTGGCGTCCACGGACAGCTCGGCATCGAGCTTGTCGAGCTCACCAAGGACCGAGTGATCGCAACGTGCCCGGTCGGACCCAAGGTCCATCAGCCCTTCGGCATCCTGCACGGGGGCGTGTCGGCCCTACTCGCCGAGTCCGCAGCCTCGATCGGCGGCCAGCTCAACGCCCCTGACGGGAAGGTGTGCGTCGGCATCGAGCTGAACGCCAGCCACCTTCGCTCAATCGCCACAGGGACGATCACCGCCACCGCCACGCCGATCCGTGTTGGCAGGACCATCCAGGTCTGGCGGATCGAGATCACCGACCAAGACGGGCGGGCGATCTGCGATGCTCGCTGCACCCTTGCGGTGATCGATCGACCAGGCGGCTGAGCGTCCCAAGCACCGCCACGCCGGGTCGTAAGATGGCGCCATGACGTCGCTTCGCGCCCGTGCGCAGTTCTCGTGAGCGGTCTCGTCGTCACCGGGTGGGGCACCGCTGTGCCCTCTCGAGTGGTCACCAACGCCGAGCTCTCGGCGACGCTCGACACCTCTGACGAGTGGATCGTCGAGCGCACCGGCATCAAGGAGCGTCGCGTCGGGAGCACCACGTCGGCGCTAGCCATCGAGGCTGGTCGTGCAGCGCTCGACGTTGCAGGACTCACGGGCAGCGACATCGACCTGGTGATCCTCGCCACCACCACAGGCGACCGCATCGTGCCGGCCACATCTCCGACCGTCCAGGACGCGCTCGGCATCAGTGGCGGCGCCATGGATCTGAACGCCGCGTGCTCAGGCTTCGTCTACGGACTTGTGACCGCCAGCGGCCTCCTGGCGACTGGGCTCAGCCGGATCCTGCTCATCGGAGCAGAGACCCTGTCGAAGATCACCGACTGGACGGACCGCTCGAACGCCATCCTCTTCGGCGACGGGGCCGGGGCACTGGTCCTCGAGGCGACCGAGGGACCAGGTGACCTGCTCGGCTGGGACTTGGGCAGCGACGGCAGCGCCACGAACATCCTGCGCTGCGAGCACGGCTCGACGATCGAGATGGACGGCAAGGAGGTGTTTCGCCGAGCTGTTCGGGTGATGGTGGAATCGTCGAACCTCGCCCTCGAACGAGCTGGCGTGAGCATCGACGACATCGACCTCGTCGTCCCCCATCAGGCAAACCTTCGGATCATCCAGGCGGCGTGCCAGCGGCTCGGCGTCAGCGAGGAGAGAGCAGCAGTGGTCATCGATCGATATGGGAACACCTCATCAGCGTCTATTCCACTGGCGCTGGTCGACTCGCTCGAGAGCGGTCGGGTGAGCAGCGGCGACCTGCTCCTGCTGACCGGCTTCGGCGCAGGGATGACATGGGCCAGCGCAGTACTTCGGTGGGCACGATGAGCGGGCCATCACTCATCATCCTTGCTGCTGGGCGAGCTCGTCGGTTCGGTGGCGTCAAGCCCCTTGCCCCCATCGGCCCCCACGGGGAGGCGGTGATTGACCTCCTCGCCGGCGATGCTGTCGCCGCTGGCTTCGAGCAGATCATCCTGGTGGTCAACCCTGACACCGGCCCGACCATCGAGGACCACGTGCGCTCGTCATGGCCAGACAGCGTCGACGTTCGCTTCGCCGTCCAAGAGCGGCCGCTCGGCACCGTCCACGCGGTGCTCGCCGCCCTGCCCGTTGTCGATCGAGCTCGATCGTTCGCCGTCGCCAACGCCGACGATCTCTACGGTCGAGAGGCACTTGGCACCTTGGCTCGATTCCTGGCCGAGACGAACGCCAACGGCCTCGTGGGCTTCCGGCTCGCCAATGCCCTGGTCGGCGATGACCCGGTGACCCGAGGCGTCTGCGAGGTGGACGACTCGACGCTGGTCACGATCGCCGAGCGGCGACAGGTCACCGCGAGCGAGGGCGTGTTCCGCTCAGGAGACGGCCTGGCGCCTGAAGTCCTCGATCCTGCCGCACTCGTGTCGATGAACCTCTGGGGCTTCGCTCCTGAGATGTGGGATGTGTTCGAGGCGGCGATGGCGGCCGCCACCGATGCCAGCGAGGACGCCGAGGTGCTGCTGCCAGAGGTGGTCGGTCGCATCGTCGCCGGTGAGCTGGCGGTGGAGCC
>CAITOG010000160.1 GCA_903893955.1 uncultured Actinomycetes bacterium | reverse complement strand
GAGGTTTGCGCTGATAGTGGTCTTGCCGTCGGTCGCGCTGGAACTGGTGATCAGCACAGTTTTGATCGGGTCGTCGATTGCCATGAATTGGATCGATGTTCGCACGGAGCGAAAAGCCTCGGCTGCCGGTCCCTTGGGTTGTTCTGCGCAGATCAGGAGAGGTACTCGTCTGTCAGTCCACTCGATGATGTGAGGTATCAACCCTAAGACAGGGACGTTGCCCGTCGCCTTCTCGAGGTCGGAGCGACTCCTGATTTTGTCGTCGATCGCCTCTTGCAGCATGGCGATTGCGATTCCGACTGCGAGCCCGATGAGGCCCGCAAGCAGCATGTCGGTCGTTGGCTTCGGACTGATCGGCTTCGCTGGAGGCACGGCGATTCCCACCTGGACTGCAGATGCAGTTGGAGCGGTGTTCTGCAGAACGTACAGCTGGGACTGATAGACGGTTCTCCTGCCCGTGGCTTGGCCAAGAAGGTTCTGGATGGCCTGCTGCTCGGTGCTTCCTTTCGCAGATGCGGCCAGTTGTTGGGTGTAGTTGGAGATGTCGTTGTTCAATGTGTTGATGCGCTGAGTCAGCGACTGCTCGTAACTCAGGAGGTTGTACTTGCTGGCTCCGGTCTGGACCGTGATGTACGCCTGGACTACGCCATTGGCGATTCGGGCAGCCGACGATGCCGTCGATGCGCGAGCCGTCACGGAGGCAACCGTGGTGCCGTTGTTGACAGTCACGCTCACGCCTGGGACCGAGAAACCAACAGACTTCGATGCGGTCCCAAGCACTTGACTGGAGTTCAGTAGAAATGCGTCAGTTTGAACACCTTTACCCGCTCCGACATGTTGATCAGTGAACTGGATCGATGCCGTGGCTTCGTAGACCGGTGTCCTTATCGAGTCGATGGCCGCCATCCCGAGGACGGAGACAACAAGACAAGCGAGCACAACCCATTTGCGTCGCCACACGATCTGGAGGGGTTCGACCAAACCCGATGAACTCGCATCTGACATGAGCGAGACTGTACCGCTTGGCGGAGCGCGTCAGTGATCAGGTGGTGATCGGTGTCGAGAACATCTAGACCGTACTGTGGCACACTTTGACGGTGACCGAGCGGGAAGTTCAGGCGAATCCCGAGACAGACTTGCTCGAGGAGGATTTCTCCAAGACGTCGTGGGCCCCAATCGCTTTGGCGGCGGGATTCGGTGTGGTGGTCTCGCTGGCCTCTGGAAACCACCTTGTCCTTGTGGCGGTCATGGTGCCGCTCGTGTTTGCAGTGGCATGGTCGTCACCTCGCACGCTCTTGCTCCTGCTGGTGGTCTGGATGGCTTCTCTTGGCCTCATCCGACGAGTGGTCACGACCGGGGGTTCGATCGGTTTCTCAGGAGATCCAACTCTCCTCATCGGCCCGTTGATTATCTTGTGCCTTCTCTTCGTCTCGATCAGCGGGCCTGGAGCGTTCCGTAATCGCACCACATTGGCCACGGTGGTGCTTGCAATGAATGTCGTTGCTCTCCTCGAAGTCGTGAATCCGGGTCAAGGGACCATAATGACAGGGCTTGGAGGGCTTCTGTTCATGCTGATCCCCGTGTGTACGTTTTGGGTCGGTCGTTCGATGTTGGATGCCGTCTTGATGCGGCAGGTTCTCTGGACCGTGGCCATTCTCGGTGCCCTCACAGCTGCATACGGGCTCTATCAGGTATTCCACGGCTTCCCGTCGTGGGACCGGACGTGGCTGAATTCGAAGAGCTACTCGTCCCTGCGCATCCAGGGCCAGACCGTCCGTTCATTTGGGTCCATGTCATCAGCCCAGGAGTACGCCGCATTCCTGTCAGTTGCGCTCATGGCGTGGCTCGGTCTCTTGTTGGACCGCAGGAATCTCCGGCTGATTTTCCCGATCGCTGGAGTCGCTCTCGTCGGAACTGCACTCTTTTACGCATCGGTCCGAACAGCACTGGCGCTAGGAATCGTCGGAGTCATCGTGACGGTGCTGGCGTTCCGTGGGCTGCGAGGCCTCACGACGTTGATAGTCGCACCACTCTTGGTTTTTGTGGTCTTCCAGGGAATCACCTTGGTGGGCCCATCGGGGTCATCCAACTCCACCGCAGGGTCAACGTCCGCGAGCGTTGCCGCCAACCACCAGCTCTCTGGCCTGTCGAACCCAACCGGCAGTGGATCGTCGCTTTCAGGGCACATCCACGCAACTGAAACAGGGATGGGAAGGGGTCTTACTCGGCCATTTGGTCTGGGTGTCGGTTCAGTGACGCTTGCGGCGGGCAGGTACGCATCCAACAGGTCGCTGAACAACAACACCGAGTATGACCCTGGAAATCTCGGTGTGGCGCTCGGCATATTGGGGCTCGCGTCGTACTTTGCCCTCGCTGTACTTGGCTTGAAGACTGCATACTCAACGGCTGCTCGACGTCGGGATGCAATCGGAGTCTTTGCCTTGGGGGCGGTCGTCGCGACGTTCCTCCAATGGTTCAATGGCGACTTGTACTCGGTGGCGTGGCTGGTGTGGCTGTGCCTCGGCTACTGCGACGGGTACCTCCTTCGCGGACAGGTGGACACCGCTGATACGGCGGTCCAACCGCCTGAAGTGCCTCCAATCGCTTTAAATCGGCGTCGGTGGATCACTCAGCAGTGAGTGGGGTCCCGATGTCTTGCAATGCCGCCAGAGTCTGAGGTGAGCGGGTCGCGCCTTCCCGTCCGCAGACTGCGGGTGCGTCATATCGGCCTCGAAGACGCCGCCGCGCGCCCAGGCGGCCTCAATCGCTACTTCGATGAACTAGTTCGTGCGGAGCTCGAACTCGGCATCGACGCAGAGGCAGTTGTCCTTAGTGGAAATGGGAGCAGCGATGACACCGGCCTCTCCCATGGCGGCGAAATGGGCCAGAACATAATCCGACGTTTCAGCTCGATGAGCCGAGGCGCGCTGTCCTCGCCCTTGCCTGACCTGTTCGATAGCCACTTCGCCCTCTACAGCCTCTGGCCGTTGCTATGGCGGGGACGTCGCCGGCCTTGGGTTGTCCACTTCCAAGGTCCATGGGCCGATGAGAGTGCTACCGAGGGTGGCAACAACATCAACGTCGCTCTTAAGCGCTGGGTGGAGCGCACCGTGTACCGACGAGCGAGCCGGATCGTCGTGTTGTCGCATTCCTTCGAGCGGCTTGTCGTCGAGCGATACGGGGTCTCGCCGTCTGGGGTTCGACGCATCCCGCCAGGGGTCGATCTCGTGCGATTCGCCCCGGCGTCGCGTGCCGAAGCTCGTCGTGCCCTGGGCCTGGGGGAGGACGTCAGCGTGATAGTCGCGGTACGTCGGCTGAGGAACCGGATGGGTCTCGAAGTGGCGATCGAGGCGGCTGCGAAGCTGGGCGCAAGTCGCCGAGTCATCCTGGCGCTGGTGGGCGTCGGTCCTGAGAGAGATCGTCTCGAGGCGCTGGCGCTCAAGCTCGATGCGCCGGTGCGGTTCGTCGGTCGAGTAGAGGACGAGGACCTTGCCGATTGGTATCGGGCGGCCGACATCTCGGTCGTTCCTACCGTGGCGCTGGAGGGCTTCGGCTTGGCGGTGCTCGAGTCGCTGGCAGTTGGCACGCCTGTGGTCGTCAGCGACGTCGATGGACTCATTGACGCAGTGGCGGGACTCGAGGATGCGGTCGTGGTCGCACCGGGCGATCCGAACGAGCTCGCGGCTGGGCTCGAGCGAGTCCTCGAAGGCGGCGGCCCGTCGCCTGCGGCGTGTCGACGGCATGCCGAGCTGTTTTCGTGGGATGCCGTGGCACAGCAGCACCGTTCGCTCTATGAGGAGGTGCTCGGACGCCGTCGACGGATCGTCGTGCTCGGCCACACCGCACAGCTTTCAGGAGGCGAGCTCGCCCTGCTCCGCCTCGTTCCGACGCTGGTGTCGAGAGCAGACGTGCACGTGATCCTCGCCGAAGCCGGTCCGCTAGTGGCCAGGCTCGAGGAAGCTGGTGCCTCGGTCGAAGTCCTCACAATGGATGAAAGGATCCGATCGACCTCGCGCGAGTCCCTTGCAGATGTGAGGACTGGTGTGGCGGGAGGAGTCGCCACCCTCCGCTACGTGATTCGTCTTGCCAAGCGGCTCCGTCGCCTGCGGCCAGAGGTGGTCCACACCAACACGCTCAAGGCAGCGCTCTATGGGGCCACCGCAGCCCGCCTCGCCAGAGTCCCGACGGTCACGTGGCACCTGCGCGATCGCGTCGAGGACGACTACCTGCCAGCGAACGTCGTGCGGGTCGTGCGCCGAGCCGCTCGCCTGCTCCCCGATGGCATCATCGCCAACTCCGAGACCACTATTCATGCATTGGGTGCGCCGATGGTGCCCAGCTGTGTGGTGCCGAGTCCGTTGGACCCCTCAGTGTCGGCCCACTCGATGGCGAGCGAGGGCACCGTCAGGATCGGCATCCTCGGTCGGCTCGCACCATGGAAGGGTCAGCACCTCTTCCTGGCTGCCTTCGCCGGGCTCGCACACGACACCGACAGCGTGGCGGTGGTCATCGGCGCACCGCTCTTCGGCGAGGAGGACTACGCCGCAGAGCTACGTGAGCTTGTCGTGACACTCGGCATCGAGGATCGGGTCGAGTGGCGAGGATTCCGGGAGGACATCGCCGCCGAACTCGACCGGCTCGACATCCTCGTCCATGGCTCCGTCATCCCCGAACCGTTCGGCCAGGTGGTCGTCGAGGG
>CAITOG010000159.1 GCA_903893955.1 uncultured Actinomycetes bacterium | reverse complement strand
TCGGCACCATGGCCGAGCTCACCGGGGGCGGGGTCCGCTTCGCTGCGCCCGCCGACCTCGACTGCGCCGCGCTCTCGACGGCGCTCGGGGCGACCGTGCGCGAGGAGTCCCCGGGGCGCTACCAGGTGGCTGCCGATGCCTCCCCGCAGCTCGTCGCCGCCCTTGGCGCATGGCTCGCCGCCGACGGGGCCACCCTGGACGAGCTGCGCAGCGGCGCCACCTTGGAGGACACCTACGTGGCCATCGTGGGCGAGCTGGCTCAGGTGCCGAGCGAGAGTGCGCCCGACCCTCGACGCCGAGGTCGTCGGCGATGAAGGCGCTCCGGGCCCAGACCACCGCAGAGGTCACCATGACGCTTCGGCGCGGCGAGACGCTGCTCTTGACGCTCGGCATCCCGCTCCTGCTCCTTGTCTTCTTCTCGGAGGTGAAGATTGTCGCCTCCCAGGGGGCGCACCCCATCGACACGGTGACCCCGGGGATCATCGCGCTGGCGATCATGTCCACGTCGATGGTCTCCCTCGGTATCGCCACCGGCTTCGAGCGCGGCTACGGGCTGCTCAAGCGCCTCGGCGCGACGCCGCTCGGTCGAGGCCGGCTGCTGGCGGCCAAGATCGCCGGGGTGCTCTTGGTCGAGGCGCTCCAGGTCATCGCCATCTGCCTCGTGGCCCTCGCACTCGGCTGGAACCCGGGCGGCGGGTCGACCGCTCTGCTTCAGGTCATCGGCGCCTGTCTGCTCGGCTCGCTGGCCTTCGGCGGCATCGGGCTCACCATGGCTGGTCGGCTCAAGGCCGAGGTCAACCTGGCGGCTGCCAACGGGCTCTACCTCGTGCTCCTCTTGCTCGGCGGGATGGTGGTCCCCTTGAGCGTCCTGCCCGGACCACTGCGCGCCATCGCCGAGGTCCTGCCTGCCGCAGCCCTGTCCGGGGCCATCCACGAGGCGGTGGGCGCTCCCGGCGGCTACGCCGGATGCTGGTACGTGCTCGGCGCCTGGGCTGTGGCGACGCCGATCATCGCCGCCGGCGTCTTCCGCTTCTCTGGCGACTGAGCGCTACTGGATCTTCGACGCTTCGGCCTTGACGAGCGCCGGAGTCGCCGCACCCGGGTGCACCGCGGTCACGATGCCTTTGGGATTGACGAACACCGTGTAGGGCAGGCCAGGGAAACCGAACTTGCCGCTGGTGACAGCGAAGATGTCGTCCTTGCCCACCGGGAACGTGATGCCGGTCTTGGCCACGAAGGCTTGCGCTGCAGCCGTGGTGTCCTGTCCGTCGATGCCGAGGACCGCGGCCTTGCCCGCCACGCCGTCCTTGACCGCGGCAGCCAGCGCCGGCATCTCGCGCTGGCATGGCCCGCACCAGCTGGCGAAGAACACGAGCACCGCGCCCCGGCCGTTGCCGCCGCCATCAGCCGGCACGCCAACCGTGCCGGTCCCACCGAGCGCCGGGAGGCTGAAGGTCGGGACGTGGCTCCCGACGGTGACCAGGTTGCCTGATGATCCGGACGAGTCTGTCGAGGAGTGGTGCGAGCCGAAGACCAGGGAGGCCACGCCGAGCAGCGCCACGCCCAGCGCGATCAGCGCGCCGATGGTCAGCGCCCGGAGCGACGAACCCTTGGGGCCCGAGCCCTCGATGGCCTCGGCCGGTGTGGTCGGATCCTCAGGCTTGGGGGCCTCAGCCGTTGACAAGGTTCCTGATCAGGACGTCAGCGGCCATCACGACGAAGAGCACCGTCAGGTACGAGATCGAGTAGTGGAAGACCCGCATGGCCTCCTTGCCACCGGCCTCGCCCCGGCGCGCCTTCATGTAGAGCTGCACGCACATCATGATGAAGCCGATGTTGAGCAGCAGCGCCACGATGGCGTAGATCGCGCCCAGGTGTGCGACGGGGCCGACCAGCATCGTGACCGCCGCCAGAACCAGGGTGTAGATCAGCATCTCGAGCGTCGTCCGCTCCATCGAGGCGACGACAGGCAACATCGGCACGTCAGCCGCCGCGTAGTCGTCCCGGTAGCGCACCGCCAGGGCCCAGAAGTGCGGTGGGGTCCAGATGAAGATGGCGGCGAAGAGCAGGATCGGTGCCCACGAGAGCGAGTTGGTCACCGCGCTCCACCCGACGAGCACCGGGACGGCGCCGGCCGCGCCGCCGATCACGATGTTCTGCGACGAGCGTCGCTTGAGCCAGATCGTGTAGACGAAGACGTAGAACAAGGTTGCCGACACCGCCAGCACGGCGGAGAGCAGGTTGACCAGCCACCACAGCTCGGCGAACGCCACCACCTCGAGGCCGATAGCGAAGATGGCGGCAGCCCGAGGCGTCATCACCCCGGTCACGAGCGGCCGGTTCTTGGTCCGCTCCATCAGCTTGTCGATGTCGCGGTCGATCACCATGTTGAGCGCGTTCGCTCCTCCTGCGGCAAGCGTGCCGCCGACCAGGGTGGCCACGACGAGGCCGATCGAGGGCCAGCCCTGCTGGGCCACGACCATCGTCGGCACGGTGGTGACGAGGAGCAGCTCGATGATCCGCGGCTTGGTGAGCGCGACGTAGCCGCCGAGCGTCCGACGCCAGTCGGAGGCGGCAACCTGCTCTACCTGCGTGACCACGGCGCCAAGCCTACGCCTTCGCAGCGCTCACGCCTCAGAGAGCACCCGAGGGGTGGCGAAGGGGCAGATAGGGTCGGGGCGTGGCTGCCACAAACTCCTCGACCAGGCGACTGACGGTGAGCCCGCTCGGCTTCACCCGCTTCGCCCTTGCCTCGTTCATCGGCCTGGCCCTGATCGTCATCTCAGGGGCCGCGGTGAGGCTCACCGGCTCAGGCCTCGGCTGCCCCGACTGGCCGTCGTGCTACCACGACAAGCTGACCGCGTCGGCATCGATC
>CAITOG010000158.1 GCA_903893955.1 uncultured Actinomycetes bacterium | reverse complement strand
CGCCTCAGATCGGTCGTGGGGTGTTGAGCTCGACGACGTTGTCGAGGAGGACGGCCTTGCGCTCGGCCTCGGTCAGCTTGGCGAGCTCGGGGACATAGTCGAGAGGCTCGGGCATGCCCTCGATGTGAGGCCAGTCGGAGCCGAACAGGACGCGCTCGGCGCCGATCAGGCGGACGACCTCGTTGACGTCGTCCTCCCAGAAGGGGTTGATCCACCAGTGGCGCTGCAAGGTGGTCACCGGGTCCTCGGTGAAGTAGCCGGGCATCTTCTTCGTGGTCGAGCGCAGCTTGGCGATGAGGTCGGCCAAGAAGGTCGATCCGTTCTCGATCGAGGCCATCCGCAGGTTCGGGTGGCGATCGAAGAGCTTCTCGAAGATGCTCGAGATGATGAAGTCGTTGGCCGCCCGCTCGATGGCGAATGACTTGATCGAGGGCTTCCAGCCGCCGGCGAAGGTGGCCCCGAAGCCCTCGGGAGCGAAGCCGTTTGCGGACCAGCCTGAATCGGCGGCGTGGATGACCATCGGGATGCCGGCTGCGGCCACTTTGGCCCAGAAGGGGTCGAAGCGCTCGTCGAAGGGGGACACCTGACCAGTTGTCGTGGTGGGAGCCGCCGCGCGCATGACGAGCACGCGTGCTCCTCGTTCGAGGCTCCAGTCGAGCTCGTCACAGGCCCAGTCCACGTCGGCCAGCGACAGGTAGGGTGCCGCGAAGATCCGACCGTCGCCCCGGTCGAAGCCCCAGTCCTCATCGAGCCAACGGTTGAAGGCCGAGAAGGTGGCACACACTGCCTCGGGGTCGTGGCGCAGGAGCTCCTCATAGAGCATGGCCAAGGTGGGGAAGAGCCAGATGGCCGAGAGGCCGTGCGCCTCGAGCGTGGCCACCCGGGCTGCACGATCTCGGTAGGCCGGGCGGATCTCCTCGCGGGCGGTGAGGAACTCGAGGGGGTTCCGGCCCTCCGGGTTGCCCCGGAAGTAGTCGTGCATGGCTCCCGGGGGTGCGATCGGGTTGAAGGTCGGGTTGGTCACTGCTCGGCTGACCACGCCACCGACCACGTGGTACCGGCGTCCGTCGATCTCGCACCACTGAACGCATCGGCCGGCCAGGGCCGGATCGAGGTGGCGCGTGAAGGCGTCGAGGGCTTCGTAGTAGTGGTTGTCGGCGTCGAACGGCCGGTAGCCGAGGTCGTCCATCGGTGCTCTCCCTGGGTCGATGCACCGAATGGTAGGTCGGCCGTCTCACCCGCGCCTCTGCGCAGTTCCTGAAAACACATCAGTTGCGATCTCGACAGCGATGCTCCACACTTCGAGGGCGATGCACATGAGCACGCATGGAGGCTGTTGATGGCACGAGTGCGAGAGCCGAGAGAGCGACGAGTGGTCTCTGCTCGGACCATCTCGCTCGTGCGGCCGTTCTTCAGGCGCTCCGAGGGGCGTCAGGCCTGGGTGCTGCGAGGCATCGGTGGTCGGTTCGGCCCCGTGCTCGTCTCGGAGCACGATCAGCTGGGCGGCATCGGCCCGACGGGGTGGCGAACCCCGCCGGTTCACGGCGTCACGACGACCAACGAGAGCACGGTGGTCTGACCACCACGGCTCGTCACACCCACCTGTCACCATCGACTGGTGGTCGGTGAGCAAGCCAAAGAGCACGGTGGGCTGGAACTCGTCGCGATGGGGGAGCCTCGAGTCACCATCGATGGCCGCCCGATCTCCTTCGCCACCCGGCACGCCGCGCAGGCGCTCTTTGTGCTGGCCATGGCCCCGACCCACTCGGTCGCCGCCGACGAGCTGGCCTCATTCCTCTGGCCTGATGCCCCTGAGAGTCGGTTCGGTCCTCGCCTGGCCACCATGCTCTGGCAGCTTCGCCGAGCGCTCGGTGGACACGCTTGGCGAATCCAACGGAGCGGCGCCATGGTGCTGCTGGAGATGGAGGGGGTATCGCTTGACGTCACCGACGCGCTCGAAGGTGCACGTGCCGCTAAGGCCCAAGGCCATCCCGTCACCGTCCCCACCGAGGCGATCACCACCGTGCTCCTCCCGTGGGCAGACGAGCCGTGGGTGCACGCCGCCACGATCGACCTCCAGGTCGCCTGGGCCACGCTGGCCGCGGCCGAAACCTCAGGGG
>CAITOG010000157.1 GCA_903893955.1 uncultured Actinomycetes bacterium | reverse complement strand
CATGGCGACCGAGGCGGATCGGCTCCGTGCGACGCTCGAGCGTGCGGACACCATCAGCGAACGTCTCGATGAAGCGCGAGCGCTGTTGTCGACTGCGGAAGACGACTTGAAGGCACGCCGACGATCATCGGCGCCACGCCTCGAAGAGGCGCTCCTCGAGCGGCTGCGAACCCTCGCCCTCGCACGAGCGGTAGTCGAGATCCACGTCGAGGGGCCAGCTGGCGACGACGTCGAGCTTCTCTTCAGCGCGAATCAGGGGCACGCTGCGCAACCGGTGGCCAAGGCGGCATCGGGTGGGGAGCTGGCGCGCCTGATGTTGGCTCTTCGGCTGGTCCTGCCGGGCGGCCCCTCGACCATGGTCTTCGACGAGGTCGACGCAGGGATCGGGGGAACCACCGCCGTCGTCCTCGCACAGGCGCTGCGAGAGGTCGCAGCAGAGCGCCAGGTCCTGGTCGTCACGCACCTTGCCCAGGTCGCTGCTGCGGCCGACCGCCAGATCGGCGTGATCAAGGTCGAGGCGGAGCGCGACACGGCACGCGCCGTCCTGCTCGACGACCACGAGCGGATCGAAGAGATCGCCCGGATGCTCTCCGGGCAGGCAGCCAGTGCGACCGCAATCGAGCACGCAGCCGAGCTGCTCGCCGCCAGAGGCTCCACCGCGACCCCTCCCTCCGTCGTCTAGTCTCAGGTTCCGGTGGAAGCAACGCAGATGATCGAAGTCAGATGAGCAAGTTCATCTTCGTCACGGGTGGCGTCTCCAGCTCGCTCGGCAAGGGCCTCACCGCCTCGTCGCTCGGTCGTCTCCTCAAGCTTCGTGGTCTACGGATCACGATGTGCAAGCTCGATCCCTACATCAACGTCGACCCTGGCACCATGAATCCGGGCGAGCACGGCGAGGTGTTCGTGACCGACGATGGCGGCGAGACCGACCTCGACCTTGGGCACTACGAGCGGTTCATCGACGAGAGCCTGAACCGCAATTCGAACACGACCACCGGTTCCATCTACTCGTCAGTGATCGCCAAGGAGCGCCGAGGGGACTACCTCGGCAAGACGGTGCAGGTGATCCCTCACGTGACCGACGAGATCAAGGAGCGAGTTCGTCGCCTTGCCTCTGACGATCTCGACGTGGTCATCGTCGAGATCGGTGGCACGGTGGGCGACATCGAGATCGTGCCCTTCGTCGAGGCGATCCGGCAGTTCCGACGTGACGTGGGTCGCGACAACGTCTGCTACGTCCATCTCACGTTGGTGCCCTATCTGGCTCCTTCCGGTGAGCAAAAGACGAAGCCGACGCAGCACTCGGTCACAGAGCTTCGCAGCCGAGGCATCCAGCCCGACGTCATCGTGTGCCGAAGCGATCAGCCCATCTCCGAGGGTCTCAAGCGCAAGATCTCACTGCTGTGTGACGTGCCCGCCCAGGCGGTCATCTCCGCGGTCGACGCACCGAGCATCTACGAGATCCCATTGGCAATGCACGAAGAGGAGCTCGACAAGATCGTCTGCGAGATGCTCCGGATCGACTTGGCGGACCATGAGATCGATCTGAGCGCGTGGGAGGCACTCGTCGACCGGGTCGAGAGTCTCGAGCGGAGCGTCCGGATCGGGATCATCGGCAAGTACGTGAACATGCCCGACGCGTATCTCTCCATCGTCGAATCGCTCCGACATGCTGGATTCCACAACTCCTCCCAGATCGAGTTCGACTGGATCGACGCCGAGATGGTGCCCGGTGAGATCGGGGCTGATCGCCTTGAGCGGCTCGATGGGATCGTGATCCCTGGCGGCTTCGGCGAGCGAGGCATCGAGGGCATGATCGCCGCTGCCGGCATCGCTCGGGAGCGAGGCATCCCGCTCCTCGGCATCTGCCTCGGCATGCAGGTCATGGTCGTCGAAACGGCACGCAACGTGGCGAAGCTCGATGGTGCCAACTCAACCGAGTTCGATCGGCTGTCGCCCCACCCGGTGATCGACCTGATGGCGGAGCAGATCGACGTCTCCGACATGGGTGGCACCATGCGCCTCGGTGCCTACCCGGCGATGCTGGCATCTGGGAGCCAGGTGGCGTCGCTCTACGCCGCCGAGGTGGCGTCGGAGCGCCATCGGCACCGCTACGAGTTCAACAGCCGCTACAAGGCTCGCATCGAAGATGCTGGCCTGGTGTGCAGCGGCACCTCACCCGACGGCCGGCTCGTTGAGTTCGTCGAGCGGCCAGATCATCCCTTCTTCGTCGGCACCCAAGCGCACCCAGAGTTCAAGTCGCGTCCAGATCGCCCGCACCCGCTGTTCCGTGGGCTGGTGGAAGCCGCACTGGAGCGTGCGGAGGGCCGAGAGCCTCGGCTGCTCGACCTCGACGCTGTGCACTGAGCCAGTGAGCTCGTTCGAGATCACTGGCTCGAACGAGCTCTTCCGGGGCTACCTCGTCGGGATCGATGAGCTCGAGGTCACGACCGACGGACAGGTCTTCACCAGGGAGATCGTCAGGCACCCAGGTGCTGTTGCGGTGATCCCAGTTGACAGCGACGGCACCGTGGTGCTGATCCGTCAGTACCGCGCTGCTGCTGGAACACTGCTCCTTGAGATCACTGCCGGTACGTGTGATGTCGCGGGTGAGGATCTCGACGGCACTGCAAGCCGAGAGCTCGCTGAGGAGGTCGGCATCGCCGCTGACTCACTCGAGCTGCTCGGCATGGTCATGAACTCGCCCGGGTACTGCGATCAGAGGACTGCCGTCTTCCTGGCGACCGGTCTCACCTCGGTCGCTCGACGTCCAGCTGGTCCTGAGGAGCTCGCCTCAGAAGTGGTCCGACTCCCGCTCGTTGAGGCGGTCGCCATGGTCGATTCCGGAGACATCAGTGACCTCACCACCTGCTTTGCCATCACCATGGCCGCACGTCGTCACGGTGTCTGACCCCGCCCACGGGACCGAGGTCGAGCAGTTCCTCATCTGGCTGACCGTCGAACGAGGCCGATCGCCACGAACCGTCGCAAGCTACAGCGCAGATCTTCGCTCGTACGAGGAATCCCTCGAGGAACGGGGGATCTCTGTTGCACAGGCGACGCCAGCCGACGTCGATCGCCATCTCGACCGCCTCCGTGCGCGTGGGCTCTCTGGTGCGACGATCGCTCGGGCCCGCTCCTCTGTCCGGGGGCTCCACCGCTTCATGTTCGACGAGGGACTCGCCGCCCATGATCCAGCTGCTCGAGCTGCCGAGGCACCGATCCCGCGACGACTCCCGAAGGCACTGAACCAAGACGACGTGATCGAGCTGCTCGATGGCGTCAACGGTGACGACGCACTCTCGCGCAGAGACCGGGCGATCCTTGAGCTGCTCTACGGCACCGGCGCGCGTGTCTCGGAGATCACCTCGCTCGACCTCGATGATCTGGCATTTGACGATGGCCTGCTTCGTGTCCTCGGCAAGGGGGACAAGGAACGCTTGGTTCCGATCGGGCGTGCAGCGCAAGCGTCGCTCAGCCGCTGGCTCGAGCCCCCTGGTCGCCCATCAGTGATCGCCAGCACCTCGCGAGGCGATGCACGAGCGCTCTTCCTCAACCAGCGCGGTGCGAGGATCTCCCGCCAGGGCGTCCATCTCTTGGTGTCGACACGAGCGGCGCGCGCGGGCATCCCAGGTCGCGTCAGCCCGCACGTGCTGCGCCACTCGTGCGCCACCCACATGCTCGAGCGAGGTGCCGATGTGCGGGTCGTCCAGGAACTGCTTGGCCACGCGTCGGTGGCCACGACACAGCTCTACACCAAGGTCACCACTGAACACCTCAGGCACGCGTATGAGGAAGCACACCCCAGGGCCCGGCGATCCTGAGGCTCTTCCCAGGCGATCTAGGCTCGAAGCATGAGCGCACCAGAGACACAACAGCGACGTCACGAGCTTGAAGCCGAGAGAGAGCGCTTGCGCAGTGAGCTCGCCGATCTCGGCTTTGGGGAAGCCGGAGGCCTGAGCTACGACCAGAACTTCGCTGACACCTCCCAGGTGACCGCCGAACGAGGCGAGGCCGAGGCACTTGCAGGCGAGCTCACGACGACCCTTGAGGAGGTCGAGGCCGCTCTGGGGCGTCTCGACGAGGGGACCTACGGGATCTGCGAGCGATGCGGCGGTGCCATCGCTGGCGATCGCCTCGACGCCATGCCGATGGCACGGCTCTGCATGACCTGCGCAGGCGCCTCCTGATCGAGTGGCGCCACGATCCGAGGTGACCCCGCAGGCGAGGCGCACACGCGTCATCGTCTCGGCGGTCGTCGGGGTGCTCGTTGGGCTTCTGATCGCAGAGGGGCGCATCACCGAAGACGAGGTCATCGCCTACTTCTGTGTTGTCGTCTCGGTGATCATCGCGGGCCGACTCGAGGCAGCAGCACTGAGCAGATACCAGCCACCGCCGCAGCCCCTTTGGGCGAGGGTCGACCTACTCGGCACGGTGCTCATGCCTGCGGGGCTCCTCCTCGGCGGGGT
>CAITOG010000156.1 GCA_903893955.1 uncultured Actinomycetes bacterium | reverse complement strand
CCCGTGCCGCGACGAGGTGTACGCCAACGCCGTCAACACGTCGTGTGTGAACGACTGGTCATCGACGCCACCGAGCGATCTGTCACAGGTGGCTGCCCTGCGGTTCACCTCGTCGTCCTCCTACACACGAGGCAACGGGTTCAAGGTGGGCATCGAGGTGCAGGTTCCGACCGGCATCGTGAACAAGATTGCCTGGAACTCTGCCGCCACAAACGCGCTCGACCAGACGGATCCGAGCAATCACCCGCTGCCCGCAGAACCTCCGAAGGTTGGCCTCGTCGCACCCACCACACCGACGATCACCACGCAGACCTCGGACGCCGTCACCACCGCGTTCGCTTCGATCTCCGACGCGGTGAGCATCGCCGGCACAGGCGGGGCTCCGGGATCCTTGCGCTGGAACCTGCTCGGCCCCATCTCGCCTGTCGCAAACTCATGTGATGGCCTCGACTGGTCGGCGGCCCCATCGTTTGCAAGCGGTTCGGTGCCGGTCACCGGTGATGGCCTCGTGACCGTCGGTCCTCAGAGCGTCGGCGGTGGTGGCTGCTACACGTGGGAAGAGGTTCTGACCGGGACATCGTGGCCGTACACAGCAACGGTCGGACCCGGTGAGACCGACGAGACAACCGTCGTCACGCCGTACCCCCCAAGCCTCGACACCACGGCGGGCATCTCGATCTCGGGTGACGGGACTCAGAGCATCTCGGACTCAGTCGTGGTGGGGGACATCCCGCCGAGTGCACCAGCGCCGACGCCGCTCACCTGGACCCTCTATGGACCGGTCTCTCCAGGTCCGCTCGGCTGCGAAGGCCTTGACTGGTCGTCTGCGCCAGTCCTCGACACCGGGACAGTGCCCGTGACCGGCAATGGGACGTACGTCACCCCCTCCGTCGTGGCGACGGCACCGGGCTGCTACTCCTACCAGGAGACGCTGCCGGCGACCGCCGACTCCACTGCGGCAGACATGATCGCAGGCCAAGTGGGCGAGACGGTGCTCATCGCGGCACCATCGATCGAAACACGCAGCTCATCGTCCACAGTGCCGCCGCATCACGAGGTCAGCGACACGGCCGATCTCACTGGCACCAACGGAGGCACAGGTTCACTGTCGTGGTCGCTGGTAGGTCCAGTCGCTCCGGGGACCGGCGGCTCGTGCCACGGGCTCGACTGGAGCGGTGCCGCCACTGTCGCGAGTGGAACTGTTCCTACGACTGGCGATGAGACCCTGACAGTCGGACCCTCACACGTCAACGGTCCAGGTTGCTACAGCTGGACTGAGGAGCTGACCGCCACCGGTGCCCCAGGGTTCCCTGGACCAGCCACCAGCCCTGCTGGCCACGCACATGAGGTCATCGATGTTCCGATCTTGGCGCCGAGTATCACCACGAGCATCCAGAAATCGAGTCCATCGCCGGGCGTGCTCTCCCTCGTTGATGACATCACTGTGACCGGAACGGGTGCCAGCACTGGTTCTGGCCAGTCGTCTGCTCTCACTTGGACCCTCCTTGGGCCCGTCGCGCCGCGATCCGGCTCCTGCGACGGGCTGGCATGGGGGAGCGCACCGATCGCAGCCACCGGAACGCTGACGATCACCCAGGACGGCAGCTCGACCACCCCACCGACCACGGTTCGAGCCATCGGGTGCTACACCTTCGTCGAGCAGCTCGCCGCGACGGCTGATGCGTCGGCCACGACGACGCAGCCTGGAGATCCAGTTGAGACCGTCCTCCTGTCCGCCCCAGCCGGAGGGGGCGGGCTCGCGTTCACCGGTGCTGAGCTCGGCGTGCTCGGCGGCGCCGGCGTCATCGCGCTCCTTGGCGGTGCGGCACTCCTCGCAATCTCCCGACGTCGCCGACAGGCCTAATCGCCACTGCGCTCCTTCGCCGTGAGGCGCCTCACCGCGCAGCAGGTCAGTGTGCTGGACAGTCACTGGAACGTGTTCTAGTGAGCAAGGTATGCTGCCGGCATGCACACACCGCTTTGTGACGACCTTGGCATCGAGTTCCCGATCTTCGCTTTCACGCACTGTCGTGACGTCGTTGTGGCGGTGGCCAAGGCCGGTGGATTCGGCGTCCTCGGGGCGGTCGGCTTCACTCCTGAGCAGCTCGAGATCGAGCTCAACTGGATCGACGAGCACATCGGTGATCGCCCGTACGGTGTCGACATCGTGATCCCGAACAAGTACGAGGGCATGGACGCAGACCTGTCCGCCGACGACCTCGGTGACATGCTTCGCTCGATGGTCCCACCCGAGCACCTTGATTTCGCACGGAACCTTCTGCTCGATCACGGCGTGCCGCTCGGCGAGGCCGGCGAGGACAACTCGCTGCAACTGCTCGGGTGGACTGAGGCGACCGCGACCCCACAGGTCGAGGTCGCGTTGCAGCACGAAAAGGTCACCTTGATCGCTAACGCGCTCGGGACTCCACCAGCCGAGATCATCGACCTGATCCACAAGAAGGGGCGCAAGGTCGCCGCACTCTGTGGGTCGCCTCGCCAGGCACTGAAGCACGCTGCGGCAGACGTCGACATCATCATCGCCCAGGGTGGGGAGGGTGGCGGACACTGCGGTGAAGTCGGCTCGATCGTGCTGTGGCCCCAGGTCGTCAAGGCCGTAGCCCCGCGTCCTGTGTTGGCCGCCGGTGGGATCGGAAGTGGCCAGCAGATCGCCGCCGCCCTCGCCCTCGGCTGCCAGGGTGCATGGTCTGGATCGCAATGGCTCATGGTCGAGGAGGCCGAGAACACGCCTGTCCAGCAGCAGGCGTACATCGATGCCACCTCGCGTGACACGGTTCGGAGTCGCTCGTTCACCGGCAAGCCCTGCCGCATGCTCAAGAACGACTGGACCGAAGCGTGGCAGACGCCGGGTAACCCTGAGCCGCTCGGCATGCCGCTGCAGTACATGGTCTCGGGAATGGCGGTTGCCGCCACGCACCGTTGGCCCGACCAGACCGTCGACGTCGCCTTCAACCCCGTCGGCCAGGTGGTCGGTCAGTTCGAGAAGGTCGAGAAGACCGCTACGGTGATGGCCCGCTGGGTCGAGGAGTACATCGAGTCAACTGGTGAGCTCGACGCCTACAACGAGGCCGCCAGCGCCTAGCGACTCTCGGCCGGG
>CAITOG010000155.1 GCA_903893955.1 uncultured Actinomycetes bacterium | reverse complement strand
CGGTCAAGGTCACCGGCCTCGTTGTCTCCGACTGGGATACCGGAGAGCGCCACGGCTACAGCTTCCGGGCCGAGTCCATCGAGTCGACGCTCAAGGCGACGGCCTGATGGTCCAGCTGCTGGTCGTCGTTCTCGCCATCTTCTGTGTGCTGTGGATCCTCGGTTGGATCCTCACTCACGCAGGTGTGGTGCTGATCGGAGTGCTCGGGCTCGGACTCTTCTCCTGGTGGAAGGCCAGGGGTCGTGGCGAGCTCTAAGTCCAGCGGCCTGAGCAGCCAGCCCCGGGTGACGTCAGTCGCCTGGGGCTGGAGGCTCGAGGCCGCACTGGCTCTTGGATGCTTCGCCCTCCTCAAGCTGTCGATCCCCTTCGGGAGCGGGGGTCCCGTCTTGGCGAGTGGGCTTCTGGTCATCGCTCTCGCCAGTGCGCCGCAGTTGAGGGCGCAGATCTCCAAGTGGTTGGCATCCGCCCGGTCACGTCGAGTCTTGGCGGCAGCCCTAAGGAACTGCCAGATCGTGGGCCTTCGAGGCACACCGCCTTCGGTGATGAGCTCAGAGGAGATCCCAGCCGGCCAGCGGTTCCTGGTTCGCCTTACCATCGGCATGCACGCCGGCACCCTCGAGCAACACGCCCCCGAGCTTGCTGCCGCACTTGGCGCACGAGAGGTTCGCGTCAGCCAGCACGCAAAGAACGCTTCGTTCGCTCACCTCTATGTCATTCGGGCTGAGACCCTGCCAAGGCAGGTCCTCTCCTCGCCTCTGATGGCCAAGGGCCAGACCTCAATCTGGCAACCCATCGACATCGGCCGCGACGAGAACGGTCTTCCCGTGACCATCTCGCTCCCCGAGCACAACCTCCTCATCGGTGGAGAGCCCGGCGCCGGCAAATCCGTGGCGATGGCCAACATCGTCGCCGCCGTGGCCCTCGACCCCACGGCCACCCTCACGCTTCTTGATGGAAAGACCGTCGAGCTGGCCCAGTGGGAGGACTGCGCCGATCGCTTCGTCGGACCCGACCAACAAGAGGCCCTCGACGTCCTCCACAACCTTCAACTCGTGATGGATCTTCGCTACGAGGTCCTTCGCTCAACCAGGAAGCGCAAGATCGATCCGACCAGCGATCAGGGACTCCATGTGGTCGTCATCGACGAGCTGGCCTTCTATCTTCGTGGCGGCGACAAGAAGGTCCGAGACGAGTTCGCCGACAACCTTCGAGATCTCGTCTCTCGTGGCCGAGCGGCCGGGATGATCGTCATCGCTGCCACCCAGAAACCCAGCCACGACATCGTGCCGACCTGGATTCGGGATCTCTTCTCCTACCGGCTGGCCATGCGGTGCACGTCACCGGAAGCCTCCGACACGATCTTGGGCCAGGGCTGGGCGAGCCAAGGCTTCTCGTCGTCAAGCATCGATCCCGCCAACCGGGGAGTTGGCTACCTCCTCGCCGAGGGCGGGCTGCCCATCAAGTTCAAGGCTGCCTATCTCTCCGACGACGACATCGAGGAGCTCGCCGTCCGGGCCGCTGGAGTGCGATCCCATTGGTGACGCTCGCCCCCACTGGACTCGAACCCCTCACGACGGCCGAACGAGCCCGACTGCTGCTTCACGAGGTCAACGCAGCAGGCGGCTGCTCGCACCCGATCCGACTGCACGGTTCGACAGTGAATCAAGTCACCGGCGAGCTTCGAACGGGCAGTCTGAGCGTGGCCTGCAAAGACCGCAGAGCAGTGCTGTGTCCGAGCTGCTCCGCCCTCTATCAAGCCGATGCATGGGTGCTGGTAGCAACCGGGCTAAACGGAGGCAAGGGTGTCCCCACCGGCGTCTCGAGCCACCCACGGCTGTTCCTCACCCTTACTGCGCCGTCGTTTGGTTCGGTTCACCGAATCCAGTCGACCTCGGGCTCATGCCACCCCACCTCGCCTACCACGCAGTGCGAGCACGGGAACTCGACGAAGTGCACGGCGACCCACAGCGAGAACGATCCAGTCCTCGGCTCCCCCATCTGCAGCCAATGCTTCGACTATCAAGGAGCGGTCCTCTGGAACGCCCATGCGTCACGCCTTTGGAACCGGACGATCAATCAGGTCCGACGTCGTTTGGCGGACACCCACGGTCTCGCCGACCGCCAGCTCCGTGAGGTCGCTCACCTCAACTACTTGAAGGTCGCCGAGCTCCAGCGCCGAGGCCTGTTGCACTTCCACCTCATCCTCCGAGTCGACGGAGGCGACGGTCCCGACAGCGCTCCACCGAGCTGGCTCACCGATGAGCTCGTGGCCTCTGTGATCGAAGAGACGGTGCGCTCCTTCCAGGTCCGCACCAAGAGCGGGACGATCTATCGCTGGGGTACCCAGCTCAAGGTCGAACCCATCCGGCCGGCTGGCGAGGGTACCGGTGAGGTCGACCGACGAGCCGCCTCGAATCTGGCCAAGTACGCCACGAAGACCACCGCCGGCTCGGCCGCTCTAGCTCGCCGGTTCCGCACCCGACAAGAGATCAGACAAGCTGAGGTGTCTGAGCACTTGAGGACCTTCGTGCTGACCGCCTGGGACCTCGGATCGACGCGCCAATACGCCGAGCTGAATCTCAAGTCCTTCGCCCACTGCCTTGGCTACCGAGGCCACCTGCTGACGAAGTCACTCGGCTACTCGACCACCT
>CAITOG010000154.1 GCA_903893955.1 uncultured Actinomycetes bacterium | reverse complement strand
GTGGTGGTGGTGTCTGATGGTCCCGGCGACGAGGTCACGAGGCTGAGCGGACCAGCCGAAGCAGCTGCGGCGTCGTGGTGCGCCACCGTGCTCGGCTCCGTCGTCGGCGACGACGGAGCCGTGAGCGACGGCGTAGGCAGCCCGGCGGTGTGGCTGGCGCGATCCGGTACCGACGCACGGGGCATCGCATGGCCACGCGATCTCTGCTGTGGCAGACCGGGGCGAGACACGATCAGGACGACGAGCGCCATGAGCACGATGAGCAGCATCACCCAGCGCACGGGGCGCACTGATGCCTCTGTCTGACCTGCTCGTTGCACCGCTGCACAGTACGTCGTCTCACTGCGAAATCCTTCGCGCCAGCGCCTTGCCGGCAGCTGCAAGCCGTCGGGGCGAGGCATCCATCAGCACAGCGAGTTCGTCGTAGGTCATCCCATAGAGCTCGCGTCCGAGGAGAGCTGCGGCGCCGAGTGGGTCATCTGCCGCCGCCTCGCGCACCTGTTGCTCCACCGAGCACAGGCTGTCTGGGGTCTCGGGGGCGACGGGATCGATCGGACTGCCATCTGGGTGTTCCAAGGGCATCGTGGTCGTCGCTTCGTTGGCGAGGCGACGGCGCATCCGGCAGCGCAGTGCATTGAGGATGTCAGGAGCGGCATAAGGACGGTGCTGGCCCGCCCACTCTGTGATGACCTCGAAGGCAAGGGTGATCAGGTCGCCGAGGAACACCGCCGGCTCGTCGCCGATGCGGTCCCCCCACCGGAGACGTCGGGCGACGGCCACGATACCCGGGAGCAGGGTCTGGAGCAGGGCTCGAGGAAGGAGCGGGTGGTCGGGGCACGCTTCGAGCAGGTCGGCGACGAGGTGAGCCCGCCCGACGGCGTCGAGCCGTCCACCCGGTTCGAGAAGCTCGACGACATCGCCCAGGTCGCCGAAATGAGGAACGGGCTTGCGAAGACGGCTCCTCAGGACGTCCGCCGCCTCTCTCGATGCCTTCGAGCGGCGGAGCGATCGCCACTCGGCTCTGATGAGGTCCAATTGCTGTGTCGGTGTGTGTTCCATTCAGCGACGGTGCGCTTTGGCCCTCCCCCTATCGCTCCCTCTCGCTCGAGGAGGGAGCGGTGCGAGGTACGCTGGGGAGGTGAACATCGAGGAATTCTACGCCCAAGACGAGCGCCGCCGTGCCTCGTCGGAGATCGAATTCGGTCGCGACTGGAGAGACGTTGGCGGGACACGCTACGAGCTCAGCTGGGTCGCCGACACCGGCGAGCTCTACTTGATGCGCGAGCCGGTGACCGAGGTCTACGAGGATCCGCTTGGAGACTTCGCACCTGAGCCGGCCAACCTCGACGACCTGGTCGTCACGGTGCTCGGCGTGGTGACGACCCATGAGCGCGTCGAGGAGATCTTGGTCGGCTGGCCAGAGAAGATGGCGGGGCCGTCTGGCGTCGAGTGGATGCTCGGCGTGCTCAAGGCCGCCGGAGTCTTCACCCCCTGAGCTAGCTCCCTGCCAGCTCGGCGGGGGAGGGGAGCCCGAGCAGCTGCGACGTGAACTGCGTGGCCAGGTTGTTGGTCCCCATGTCGGAATCTGCGGGCAGGACGTCTGACCCAACCAACAGGTCGGTGAGCCTGCACATGATCACGGCGAACCTGAATCCAGCGAAGACCTGATACCAGAGCAGGTCGCCCACCTTGCGACCGAGCAGCTCCTCGTAGCGCGCGATCGTCTCCTCGTGCGAGGGGAACCCTGGCACAGGCGGGACCCCGAGCCCCTCGGTGAACTGCCGGTCGAAGTAAAGCCACCAGCCAAGGTCGAGCTCAGGCTGTCCTACGGTCGCCATCTCCCAGTCGAGGACTGCGACCGCGCGGTAGTCATCGTCCCAGATGATGTTGCCGATCCTCGAGTCGCCCCAGGACAAGACGAGCTCTCCAGTCTCGGTCGGCTTGTTCGCCACCAGCCACTCCCAGATGGCCTCGCAGCTGGGCTGCGGCCGACCCTTGGCGGCCCAGTCGAGGAATGCCCGGTAGTACCCCATGAGGTTGTCGATGCCGGGGGCGCCGAAGGCGCCATCGGCCAGATGGCCGAGGCCGATCGATCGCCAGTCGATCTTGTGGATCGACGCCAAGGTCTCGATGCCGCTCCACCACAGCGTGGCCTGCTGCTCTGGCGTTGATTCGAGGAGCCAGCCGTCCATCGTGTACGGGAGATTGTCAGCTGGCACTCTTCCGTCCACGTGGTCCATCACGAAGAAGGGCACGCCGAGCACGCTCGGGTCGTCTTCGGTCCAACGCAGCCGCGGCACGGGGACACCGGGGACGCCTTGGAGAGCGGAGAGAACCTCACGCTGGAGCCCGAAGTCCGCCTCGAGGAAGAGGGTGTGGCTGGTCGGATGGACCCTGAAGACCAATCGATGCGCTGCCTCGACGCCATCTTCCCGCCACTGAGCCCGCAAGAGGATTGTCTCGTTTGAGAAGCCGTTGGAGCCCGGAGCGTCGATCTCGACAACCTCGGGATCGGCGC
>CAITOG010000153.1 GCA_903893955.1 uncultured Actinomycetes bacterium | reverse complement strand
GACCGTCGAGCTGGCCACGCAGTCGTCGTATCGCTCGGTCATCTCGCATCGCTCTGGTGAGACCGAGGACGTCACCATCGCGGACCTGGCTGTGGGCACCAACGCCGGGCAGATCAAGACCGGGGCTCCGTGTCGCAGCGATCGCGTGGCGAAGTACAATCAGCTGCTCCGGATCGAGGAGGACCTTGGCTATCAGGGCCGCTTCCTCGGCGCGGCCGCTGTCGAGCGACGGGGACTCGGTGGCGCAAGCTAAGCCGACCAGGGCATCGAAGCCCTCGTCGCCACGGGCGCCTGCGACGCCTCGTCGCGGCGACGATCGGCGACGGTCGCAGAAGACCCGCGGGAGGATCCTGGTCGCTGGGGCGCTGGCGCTCTCGGCACTGCTGCTCGCTGCGTGGTTCCCCTTCTCGACCCTTCTCAACCAGCATCGCCAGATGGCAGCTGCCAGCGCGCAGCTGGCGAGCCTTCGTTCTCAGGACCGAGCGCTTGCCGCTGAGCAGGCGAAGCTCACCTCGCCGACCGAAATCGCCAAGCTGGCTCGAGAGCAGTACCAGCTCGTCCAGCCTGGCCAGCGACTCGTCCAGGTCCTGCCGCCGTCTGGCTCGCCGAGCTCCTCGTCGAGTGGTGCCTCGCCGTATCCAGGTGATCCGGGACTCGCGGCACCAGTCCAGCCATCCGCAGTCGCACTCCTGCCAACCGGCACGAGCGACGCGCCGGCAAGCTCGTCGGTGGCGGCGAAGGCTCAGAAGAAGGCGCCGACCTCGAGTCCACCAGGGCTGGTGAGCCGTATCGTCGGCTCGCTCGAGTTCTGGAAGCGATGAGCGTGACCTCGGCGTCGAGCGACGACGTCGAGGTGGTCACCGAGCTCCTCGGTCGGCGACCTGCAGGCGCCTTCCGGATCGCGGTGCGGCGACGAAGCGGCGCTCCGGTGGTGATCGAGAACGCGCCGCACCTCGACGATGGCACGCCGATGCCGACCCTCTACTGGTTGATCGATCCCTCGCTCAAGGAGCAGGTGAGCCGGCTCGAATCTGTCGGCGGGGTCAGGCGAGTCGAGGCGATGCTCGACCCTGATGAGCTCGTGCGGATCCACGACGAGCACGCAGCGAGGCGTACCGCGCTGATCGAGCACCACGAGCTCCCTGCGCCTTCAGGGGGCGTCGGCGGGACGAGGAAGGGTCTCAAGTGCCTCCACGCCCATCTGGCGAGCTGGTTGGCGGGGTTCGACGACCCCGCCGGCGCCATGGTCGCTCAGGAGGTCGAACTCGGCGATGTCGTGCGAGCGACGCTGGGGTCTCTCGACGATGTGGGAGGCTCATCGCTGTGATCGGAGCACTTGCTGCCATCGATTGTGGGACGAACTCGACGCGCTTGCTCATCGAATCGAGCGACGGAGAGGTGCTGGCCCGCGAGATGCGGATCACACGGTTGGGTCAAGGTGTCGATGCCACCGGACGGCTGGCTGACGAGGCGCTCGAGCGCACCCTCTCGGTGCTGGCGTCGTACCGCGAGCTGATGGACGCCCACGGCGTCGTCGCTGGCCGGCTCGCTGCCACGTCAGCAGCCCGAGATGCGAGCAATGGCCCCGAGTTCCTTGAGGCGGCCTCAGCGATCTGCGGCGTCGAGGCGGAGATCCTGAGCGGCATCGAGGAGGGACGACTCTCGTTCGCTGGCGCCACAGTCGGTCTCGATGCTGCCGAGGGGTGGGATCTCGTGCTCGATATCGGCGGGGGATCGTCGGAGATCGTGGTGGCGGCAGACGGAGTGATCGAGGCCCACTCGATGCAGGTCGGCTGTGTTCGCGTGAGCGAGCGGACGCTGCTCGGAGACCCACCAACCCAAGGTGAGCTCGCCGTCGCCGAGGCGATGGTGGCCGATGCGCTCGATGGCGCCTTTGAGGCCATCCCGAGGTTGGCCGAAGTCCCCGTGGGCAGCCGGATGGTGGGCCTGGCCGGGACCGTGGCCACCTTGGCGATGCTCGATCAGCATCTTGGCGACTACGACCGCGACGCTGTCCACCACCACTGGTTGTCACTCGAGTCGATCCGATCCTGGCGCGACGTGCTGGCGGCGGAGACTGTGGCTGCTCGATCGGTCCGACCTGGCATGGTGCCGGGCAGAGAGGACGTCATCGTCGGCGGCCTCATCGTCTTGGCAGCCACGATCGGACGTCTCGGGCTCGACGGCTGCCTGACCTCGGAGTCGGACATCCTCGACGGACTGATCGCCTCGCAGCGAGGACGGTGATGCTGGCGTTGGGCAGCGGGGGCTGCAACGATGCTCGCTTGTGCGCGACTGGAACAGAGGTCTGATGCGGGGTGCCCGCAGCCATCCGAGCGGCAGCTTGGTGCGCCATGGGCGGCGAGTCTCGCTTCGCACGCTGAGCGCCCACGACTACGGACAGTGGATCGAGATCAGGGATCGATGCCGAGACTGGCTCGTGCCCTGGGAGCCTCGACCCGCAGGCGCGCCGGTGCCACCTGAGGACAGGAACTCCTTCGCCGCTCGGTGCTCACTTCGAGAGCGCGAGCGCCAGATGGCCACGGGGTATGGGTTCGGGATCTTTGTCGGGGACCGTCTCGTCGGCGAGCTAACCCTCTCGTCGGTGCAGCGGGGTCCTTTCCAGAGCGCGTACGTCGGCTACTGGGTCGACCAGGGCTGTGCCGGGCGGGGCTATGTCCCCGAGGCGGTGGTCGTGGCGCTGGCCTTCGCCTTCGACGAGCTCGGCCTGCATCGGATCGAGATCTCGATCATCCCACGCAACGATCGCTCGCTTCGGGTGGTCGAGAAGCTCGGCATTCGCTTTGAGGGCACCGCAGAGCGGTTCCTCCAGATCAATGGCGTCTGGGAGGATCACTGTCGCTTTGCCATCACCCAGGAGGAGTGGGTGGTGCGGCGCGATGAGCTTGTAGGTGGCTGGCTCGACCCGATCGAGGACTAGCGGCGATCGACGACAGCGGGCGAGTGCCTGAAGAACTGCTCGACGTCGTGCTCGTATCGATACGTCGTCGGTGATCTCCCCGCTGACCTGTCGAGGCGGAGCTGCTCGGTGAACGACTGCACCGCTCCTGCGGAGGTGGCGCGGTACCTAAAGCCCGTGGCCTCGATCTTCGAGGTGTCGACGCCTCGACCGAAGCGCAGGAGATCGGCGAGCTCATCGGGCATCTCGTAGATGCCAGCCGCCTGGAACGGTCGCATCAGGAGCTTGTGGTGGACGGCTGGGATCGGCAGCGGTCGAGCGCCAGCGAGCTTCACCACCTCTGACCAGGGGATACGACCCCGACCAGCCACGTTGTAGGTGCCCCGAAGGTCGCGCTTGACCGCGTGCTCAAGCGATCGCACGACATCGGTCGCCTCGACGAACTGGAGCTGCGGGTCGAAGCCGAGCAGGGTCGGGCACAGTGGGCGTGACAGGTTCCGGGTGATAGGGGTGCGCAGTCCGCCGCCGAGCACATTGGCGAATCGCAGGGTCGCCACGGCGATCTCTGGGTGATCCTGGGCGAAATCGTCGATGAGCGACTCGGCCTCGATCAGCGATCGTTCGACCATCGTGTGGGCTGAGGTGGAGCGACGGTTCTCCTCGGTGAAGAAATATGGATCGCGCTCATTCGCGCCATAGATCTTGGTGGAGGACTTGACCACGAGGCTCGAGACCTTCGAGCCCTCCGCTCCGGCGGCAGCGAGGAGGTTCATGGTGCCGATCACATTGATCTCGTGGAGCGCTCGAGACGACACGGTGGTCGAATCTGAGACCAGGAAGGTGTGGATGATGGTGTCGACGGCGGTTGCCCGCACGAGTCGGTGGAGGATTGAATACGTCTGGTCGGCTCGGACGAACTCGGCTCGCTCGAAGGGCACCGAGGGGTCGTGCTCGCCCAGGCCGAGGATGACGTCGATCGTCGGCTCCTCTTCGAGCGCTTGGATCACGCGTCCACCCCAGAAGGTGTCGGCGCCGGTGACGAGGACGCGTCGTCCCATCAGCCCCACCAGATGCTCCGCCTCGAGCGGAGCATCTCGAAGACCTGCTCTTGGATGAGCTCGCGCACTCGGTCAGCCTGCTCGAGCACCAAGGACCGGGGATAGCGCTCCAGTCCGGGCTCGACGTCGAAGGTGATGGGTTCGAGCACGCTGATCTTGATCTTGGCCGGGAAGGGCATCACGATCCCGAGCGGCCCCATGGCAAGGAGGTTTGCAGTCACCGGGAAGTAGGGGGTGCCGAGCAGCTTGGCCAGTGCGGGGACCTTGAACAGGACCGGCATGGCCTCCTCCGACCCCACGACCGCAAGCGGGATCACCGGCGTGCCAGAGCGCATCGCGATCTCGACGAAGCCGCCTCGCCCGAAGCGGCGAAGGTGATAGCGCTCCGAGAAGCTCTTCGATGGACCCTTCGAACCTTCCGGAAAGACAAGTGCCAGCTGGCCTTGCTCGCCGAGGAGGCGCTCAGCGTTCTCTGGACGAGCCGCCACGCCACCTGAGCGCGACCACATCGTTCCGATGAACGGGACCGTTCGGAAGAAGTAGTCCGCCATGCCGTAGACCGGGCGGCCGAGGCGCGATTCGATCCCGTGCATGATCACCGGCGCATCAGAGGGGACCGCACCGGCGTGGTTCGCAACGAGCAGGCCGCCTCCTTCAGCCGGGATCCGGTCGAAGTGCTCCCACTCGACCCGGAACCACTTGGAGTACATCGGCTCGTAGACGGTTCGGATGAAGGAACGGACGCGCTCCGAGCGTCCCCACTCGTCGACATCACCCTGACGCGGGTCGGGCAACCCTTCGTCCTCCACCACCATCGGCAGCGGGACGAGGTTGCGGGAGAGCTGCCGCTCGTCGACCTGGCGGGATTCCTCCATCGACCAATGGTACCGACGGGATCGGGGTGCTGTGAGAGCAGGTCAGCCGGGAGCCACGAGCGTCACGATCGAGGAGGCATCGACCAGCTCCATCGCCGCCAACTCAAGTGCGGTGCCACCGACGGTCTTGCTCACCTTGCGGAGGAGTCCGAGTGCCTGGTCGCCGGGGAGCAGCGGCGCCAGCAGGACCCGCCGCCCATCGATGAGGTTGACGAGCGGGGCCGCCTCGAGTGCCGTCCCTGCGACTGCGGACGCGATCTCGAGGTCGGTCGATCGGCCGAGATTCTCGAGTCCCATGATCGTCGGCAGGTGTCGGCTCGAGAGGCGTGAGCGGAAGAGGTCGAGCAGCATGGTGGCCGAGTCTCGAGCGAGACGGACGTGGGTGCCGCTGACGTCGCTCCAGCTCACTGGAACCTCGGCGACAGGCCAGCTGAGGAGACGGGCCCCGGCCAGCAGCTCGACATCGAAGGCGAAGCCCTCGATGCTTGTGAGGTGAAACAGGAGCTTTGCCTCTGCGGTCCGGAGTCCCTTGAAGCCGCATTGGGTGTCGCGAAGGTCGACCGAGCTGAGCAGTCGCACAAGGCGGTTGAAGCCCCGTCCAGCAATCGTGCGAACTCGGCTGCCGTAGTCGACGTGACCTCGAACAGCACGGCTGCCGACGGCGAACGGGGCGTCGTCGAGGGCTCGTGTGATCGACGGGATCTGGCGAGGGTCGATGGCCAGGTCTGCATCGGTGAAGATCAGCCGAGGAGCGGTGGCGGCGGCGACGCCGCACCGGACCGCCGCGCCCTTCCCACGGTTGGTGGGCTGGCGGAGGACCCGGGCATTGGGCAGTCGGTCGGCGAGTTCAGCGGCACGCGCTGCGGTGTCGTCGCTCGAGCCGTCATCCACATAGAGCAGCTCGAGCCGGCTGAGGTCGAGGCGTCCGTCCTCGCCGGCACGCTCCAAGCGTGCGAAGCCGGTCGCGAGTCGATCTCCCTCGTTGTAGGCAGGAATGATGAGGCTGAGATCAGGG
>CAITOG010000152.1 GCA_903893955.1 uncultured Actinomycetes bacterium | reverse complement strand
GGGGCCAAGGTCACCTTGTGGCTGACGACGCAGGCTGCCATGCCCGCCGCACTCGACCGAAGTGCGTCGACGGCTGCGATGCCGAGCTGCGTGGGCCAGATGCGGTCAGGCGCAGCCGGAGAGCCACCTCGCTGGACGTGACCGAGGACCGTGGCTCTCGCGTCGTGACCGGTCGCTGCCTTGACCGCGTCAGCGAGGCGCTCGCCGACCGCCCGTCGGCTCAACTGTGCATGGCCGAACGCATCGGTCGGACCTGTGGTTTCTGCATCGAGGCCGATGATCGTCGCTCCCTCGGCCACCACGATGATCGACGAGGTCCGACCGGAGAGGTCTCGCTCGGTCACTCGGCTGATCACCTCGTCGAGCGTCAGCGGGAACTCCGGGATCACGCAGAGGTCTGCCCCGCCGGCGATGCCACCCATCACCGCCAGCCACCCGGTGTCACGGCCCATCACCTCGCAGACCATCACCCGGTGATGGGAGTCGGCGGTGGTGTGGAGACGGTCCAGGCTCTCGGCCACGATGCCCACTGCGGTGTCGAAGCCGATGCAGTACTCGGTGACCGCAAGGTCGAAGTCGACGGTCTTCGGGATGCCGACCACGTGGCTTCCCTTGGCCGCCAGCGCTGCGGCCACAGAGAGGGTGTCATCGCCGCCGATGGCGACCAGCGCATCGATGTCTTTCGAGGCCATGGTTGCCATGACCTGGTCGATGCCGCCTTCGAGTGCAAGAGGGTTGGTGCGAGAGCTGCCGAGCATCGTGCCGCCAAGCGAGAGGATCCCGCCCAGCGCTCGGTCGTTGAGCGGTCGGATCTCGCCGTCGCCGAGGAGTCCGGCCCAGCCGTTGATGACGCCGACGGCCTCGTCGCCGCCACGAATCGTCCGGCGGCCCACAGCCCTGATTGCGGCGTTGAGGCCCGCTGCGTCACCTCCGCCTGTCAGCACCGCGATGCGCATGGAAGCCCTCCTTTGCACGGAGGCTACATCGGTGCGAGCTCGTCGCTGCCCGGTGCTCCTCCTGCGTGACCTCGGTGGCCTCTTGTCGGGCTAGAGGCCCATCGACTTGCCGATGATCTCCTTCATGATTTCTGTGGTGCCGCCATAGATCGTGGTGATCCGGGCATCTGCGTACGCCCTCGAGATCGGGTACTCGTGCATGTAGCCATAGCCACCGAAGAGCTGCAGGCAGCGGTCGACAGCGCGCTTCTGCAGCTCGGTGCACCACCACTTGGACTTCGCCGCGTCCTCGGCGGTCAAGGTCCCCTGGTTGAGCGCCATGATGCTGGCGTCGACGTAGGCCTGGGCGACGTCGACCTCGGTCGCCAGCTCGGCGAGCTCGAAGCGCGTGTTCTGGAAGGAGCCGATCGGCTGGCCGCAGGCGTTGCGCCCCGTGACGTACTCGAGCGTCCACTCGACGGCGGCCCGAGCGGCAGCTACGCCAGCAACCGCGATCGAGAGCCGCTCCTGCGGCAGGTTGTCGACCAGTATGGCGAAGCCCTTGCCCTCCTCGCCGAGGAGGTTGGCAGCCGGCACGTGGACGTCGGTGAAGAAGAGCTCGGCGGTGTCCTGGGCGTGCAGGCCGAGCTTCTCGAGGTTGCGGCCCCGCTCGAAGCCGTCGAGGCCCCGCTCCATGATGATGATGCTCATGCCGGCATGGCGCTGGCTCGGGTCTGTCTTGACAGCGAGGACCACGAGATCTGCGTTGATGCCGTTGGTGATGAAGGTCTTCGACCCGTTGACGACATAGTCGTCACCATCTCGGATCGCACTGGTCGACATCGAAGCCAGGTCGGAGCCGATCCCGGGCTCGGTCATGCCGATGGCGGTGATCAGCTCACCGCTGGCGATGCCTGGCAGCCAGCGCTGCTTCTGCTCCTCGGAGCAGTACTTGAGGAAGTAGGGGATGGTGATGTCGTTGTGAAGCGTGAGCCCGAGACCAGATGCGCCAACGCCGGCCATCTGGATCTCTTCTGCAGCGATGGCATTGAAGCGGAAGTCCGGCATCCCACCGCCGCCGAACTCCTCGGGGACGTCGAAGGCGAGGAAGCCGTGGCTCCCGGCATCGGCGAAGAGCTCTCGTGGGACGATACCTGCCTCATTCCATGCAAGGTCGTTCGGGAGGATTTCGTTGTCCACCCACGCCCGGAAGGCCTGGCGGAACTCGTCGTGCTCTGACTCGAAGATGGTGCGCTCCATGGAGGGAGATACTAGGGACGATTCGTCCTCGGTCGATTCGCCATGGCTCTCGGGCAGGCACCCGGGTAGCGTGGTGGGCCCCCGAGGAGGTCGTCATGGGTCGGCATGGTGCTCTGCGTCGAGTCATCGGCGTTGCGGTGACGTCGGTCGCCATCGTGGCAGCCGGCTGCAGCGGTGCAGCAACCAGCACGGCCCCGTCGTCCTCGAGCACTCGGCCAACCACCACCATGTCGACCACCACGCTCCCTCCGGCCACCTCGACGACCGTGCCTGGCATCACCGGTGCCGTCCGGGTGTCGATCGTCGGCCTTCCGACTGACCTGCAACGAGCGACGATCGCCTACACCTTCGACGTCGTGCTCTCGAACCCCTCGTCGTCACTCGTGACAGGGCTCGCGCCGGTCTTCCAGGTCGTGGCACCTCCATGCAACTGCATCCAGGGCACGCTCGAGCGGCAGGATCCGAGTACTGGCGTCTGGGCGCCGACGCCCATGCCAGAGGGCGATGGCTATGACCCGGCATCGGTGGCGACCGGTCCGGTCGATGTCCCGGCGCGCGGGTCGACGACGGTGGTGCTTCGGCTCCGGGTTGCGATGACGACTGCGCCCAAGATGGCGACCGCGCAGGCCTTCGCGGTCGATGTGGCTTCGCACACCCAGGTCGGCGACACCACGACCCAGTCGGTCAGGATCCTGCCGTGAGACGTGCCGCTGTCGTCACGGCGCTTAGCACTCTCATCGGCCTCTCGGCTCTTGCGTCGTCGGTGATCTCAGGACCGATCGCAGCTGCTGGCGCACCCTCGAGCGGTCCCACGGCTGCTGCGACGCTCGCGCTCGCCAATGTGAACAAGGGCGCCGGTACCTGCTCGCTCTTCAACCCGGCACCGAACTCGCTCGGGGGATCGAGCTTCGAGACGAGCTGTGCGGGCTACAAGGGTCTGCCCGAGTATTGGTGCGCTGACTTCGCCAAGTGGGTGTGGGCCAACAGCGGGCTCTTCGTCGGTGGCCTGAACGCAGCTGCCTCGAGCTTCGTAACCTCACACGCAGGCATCGTGCACACCGATCCGAGCTATGTGCCCCAGCCTGGGGACGCGGTGGTCTACGACTTCGATGGGGTGGCCTTTGCAGACCACGTGGGCATCGTCACCTCCGTCAACGCCGATGGGTCGATCACCACGGTCAATGGCGACTTCTCTGGCAGCGGCTCTGGCGCAACCTTCGCTCGGACCAGCCACGTCCAGATCGCGCTCATCGGGTCCAAGCACCGGGCTGTCGGCCAGACACCTGGCGGCGTGGGCATGACCATCACCGACTACGTCACACCTCGGACCGAGCCGGCGGCGTCGCCTGCTGCGAGCGTCGACGTCAATGGGATACCCAACTTGTTCTGGCGCACGAGCGATGGCACTCTCCTGCACACCTATGAGATCGCAGGATCCTGGGCGGCACCAGAGGTGCTGGCGACCGGCGTGTGGGGTGACCCCTCAGCGAGCAGCGCTCCCGATGTTGTCTACCGCACCGCGGATGGTCACCTCGGGCGATCGTGGTTCGACGCTGGCAGCTGGCACTCTGGACAGGTCCTCCCGCCAGGGAACGTCCAGATGGCGTCGGATCCAGTGGTGGCGATCGATGGCAGCGGGATCGAGAATGTCTTCTTCGAGGGCTCCGATCACGTGATCTGGCACGAATACCTCTATCGAGGCGTGTGGTTCGGTCCGTCGTCGGTCGCCGATGGAGCCAGGAGCGCCCCGGCGGCGATCACCACAGCCGACGGAGGTCTCGACGTCTTCTTCGCCACAGCCCACCATGGCCTCGGCCACAGCACCTTCGAGCATGGGGCATGGAGCTTGACCACCCCGCTCGACGTGGCCGGCTCGACACTCAGCGGCGCGCCGTCGGTGACGCGCAGCAGCGATGGTGTCGAGCACGTCGTGTGGCGCTCGACGGGCGCAGCCATCTTCTCGAGCACCTTGGACGGCGACACGTGGGCGGTGCCGACCCAGATCGGGACGGCTGCTCGAAGCAACCCGGTTGCGCTGACCTCGAGCTCGTCGCTTGCCGTGGCCTCGAAGGTGGTGGGGCAGCCTGCGATCCAGGCAAGCCTCTTCGACGGCGCCCGATGGACAGCTGGCCTCAGCGTCGCCGCCACGCAAGGGGTGCCGGGCCACCCGGTCCTCTTCCCCAGTGCCGGCGTCGTCACCGTGGCGTGGCTCACGTCAGGTGGCCGCCTCGTGGGCGCACAGCTCGCGTCAGGGTCCTTCTCAGCCCCGACCCTCCTCGCCGCACCCTGAGCCGACGGAGACCGAGCGGTACGATGCCGCTATGGCTGACGTGATCATCTGGCACAACCCGAACTGCTCGACGTCGAGGCATGCGGTCGAGGCGGCGGCAGAGCTCGACATCCCTGTCGACGAACGTCGCTACATGCTCGTGGCGCAGCGTCCGACCCGCGACGAGATCCTCGAATTGCTGGCCATCCTCGAGGACCCCGCCACCGATCTCGTCCGCCGTGACGCCACCTTCGCCAAGCTCGGGCTTTCCGACGCTGACGTGGACACGCCGGCCAAGGTGGCGGATGTCCTCGCTGCGCACGGGCAGTTGCTCCAGCGACCGGTGATCGTCGCCGACGGCCGGGCCATCATCGGTCGGCCCAAGGACCGCGTGGCACCGTTCCTCGAGGCGGCTCGTGGCTGAGGCGCCCCAGCGCCACACACAACTCCCTCTCGATGTCGCGGGGATGCCCCGTGGCGTCGTCGCCCACCTCACCGGCTTCGACAACCCGCTCGGACGTTGGCGTCGCCTTTTCTCTGAGGCGCTCGGGACCTTCTTCCTGGTCCTGGTCGCTGCTGGTGGTCCAATGGTCGACAGGCTCCTTCCCGGCTCGGTGTCGCACGTCGCTGCCGTCGTCGCTCCAGGGATCATGGTCATGGCCATGATCATGTTCATGGGCAAGGTCTCTGGCGCCCACTTCAACCCGGCGGTGTCGATCGGCTTCGCCCTTCGCGGCGACTTCCCGTGGAACAGGGTGCCCTTCTACCTGATCGCCCAGGCGCTGGGCGCCGCCGTGGCCGCCGGCTTCCTGCAGGCCGTCCTCCATGTCTCAGCTCGTTGGGGCTCGACCTACCCGGCATCGTCGGCGACCGAGTTGCAAGCGTTCGCGATGGAGGCGGTCCTCACCCTCGGCCTCCTCAGCGTGATCCTCGGCACCGCGTCTGGCGCACAGAACATCGGCATCATCGGCGCGATCGGCGTCGGCGGCTACATCGCGCTCGCCGGTCTCTGGGGCAGCCCGATCTCAGGCGCCTCGATGAACCCGTTCCGGACATTGGGTCCAGATCTGATCTCGCTCGATTTCGGCGCCTGGTGGGTGTACGTCGCTGGCCCGCTTGCCGGAACACTGCTCGCGGTTGGCGCAGCATGGCTGCTGCGAGGCCCGGGAGGTGGGACGACAGGTTCCCTGACCGCACAGGGGGTGCTCGACCCTGAGATCGCAGTCCCAGAGAAGGACTGATCCTCGACGCTGGCGATCAGACCGTGACGTAAGAGGTCATCGAGAGGGAACCGAGATCGCAGCCGTCGACGAGCGTCCTTGAAGTCGTCCCTGCTTCGTCGCAGAGCCCAGCCAAGTAGACGAGGGGCAAGAAGTGGTCAGGCGTCGGCACAGCTCGCTGCCATGCCGGGTGCGAGGTGAGCGAGCCGATGTCGCCTGGT
>CAITOG010000151.1 GCA_903893955.1 uncultured Actinomycetes bacterium | reverse complement strand
GGCGCAGTACTACGGCATGGTGAGCGAGGTCGACAGCCAGCTGGGCCGGGTCGTGGCGGCGCTTCAAGAGAGCGGTCAGTGGGACGAAACCATCCTCATCGTCACCGCAGACCACGGCGACCAGCTCTGTGATCACGGGTTGATCGAGAAGCTGGGGTTCTTCGAGGAGAGCTATCGCATCCCGTTGCTGGTGCGGGTCCCTGGCCTGACGCATGGCCATGGCCGGCGTGTCAGTGCGTTCACCGAGGCTGTAGACGTCCTGCCCACCGCAGCTGTGGCGCTCGGGCTCGAGATCCCGCTGCAGTGCGACGGCATGCCGCTCCAGAGCTTCCTCGAAGGCGGGTCGCCCGAGACATGGCGAGAGGCCGCGCACTATGAGTGGGACTGGCGCTCGATGCTCATGGGTCCCACGATCGGCTGGCCCTCCGACCGTCGCCTCGAGCAGAACAACCTTGCAGTACTGCGAGATCAGCATGGTGCCTACGTGCACTTTGGTGACGGGTCGTGGCTTCTCTTCGATCTTGCCGCTGATCCGACATGGAGGACCACCACTGACGATCCGGTGAGGGCACTTTCCTACGCGCAAGCCATGCTGACGTGGCGACAAGAGCACATGGATCGCTACCTCGCCGACATGCTCCTTACGCCTGAGCGGCTGGGTCGCTGGCCTGCTCCGCTCAGCTGATCTCAGACGACGAGATCCCGTCGAGCAAGGCCCTGCAGAGCGCCTCGTAGCCCGACGCCGTGTCCTGCACGAAGCCGATGCCGGCGAGCTCGAGCGACACCCAGCCGTGACAAGAGGCCCAGATGACCTGGGCCAAGAGGGCGGGGTCCTCGCTATGTGCCACACCGGCGTCGATGGCTCGCCTGACCACGTGGACCAGCCCCTCGAAGGCACGTGCGGCGTCGATCTTGGCTGACTCGCTCGGTTCGAAGCCAGGGATGGAGCGGTCGAACATCAGCTGGTAGATACCAGGGTGAGCGATGGCGAGTAATCGATAGCGACGGCCAGCCTCGAAGAGCGCGTCGATCGGATCGCCGAAGTCGTCGAGGGTCGAAAACTCCTCGGCGAGCGTTTGGAAGCCCAGTCGAAAGAGCGCCTCGATGATGCCGGCCTTCGACTCGAAGCGGCTGTAGACACCCATCGGCGCCACGCCGGCTTCCTTGGCGATATGGCGAACGGTGAGCGCCTCAGGCCCCTCGGTCTCGAGGACCCGAGCGGCAGCGGCCAAGAGCGCTGATTCAACTGTCGTGCTCGGGGTACGCGTTCTGGAGGCGTTCATCGGAGGACGTGACACAGATTGAAGAACATCATGCTATAACAGTAGCACGACGTTCTATAGAGGAGGGCTCATGATCACCACCGAGGCATCGGAGCATCACGACCGACGATGGCTGATTCTGCCAGTGCTGTGCCTTTCGGTCTTCCTGGTGGTCGTCGACAACACCATTGTCAACGTGGCACTGCCGAGCCTGAGCAGGGACCTCGGGGCATCGACCACGTCGCTCCAGTGGATCGTGGACGCTTACAGCCTGGCGTTCGCCGGTCTGCTCTTGGCCGGGGGAGGCATCGGAGATCGGGTTGGTCGGAAGCTGGTGATGCAGGTCGGACTCATCTTCTTCGGCATCTTCTCGGTGCTGGCGGCGCTCAGCACTTCGACAGGCGAGCTGATCAGTGCCAGAGCCCTGATGGGCGTCGCAGCTGCGTTCGTCTTCCCTGCGACCTTGGCCATTTTGACGGCGATCTTCCCCGATCCGGCTGAGCGGCAGAAGGCACTCGGGGCCTGGGGAGCAACCTCGGGGATCGCCGTCGCATTTGGCCCCATCACCGGGGGCGCGTTGCTCGAGCACTTCTGGTACGGGTCGATCTTCTTGATCAACGTCCCGATCGTCATCGTCACGCTGATCGCTGGCCAACTCTTGATCCCGCGCCTTGCGCAGCCGGTGGCGGGTCGCTTCGACCTTCGTGGCGTCATCCTCTCGACCCTCGGTGTCACCCTGCTGGTGCTCGCCATCATTGAGGGGCCACAGTGGGGCTGGCTGGCTGGGGGAACGTTGGCGTGCTTCGGGGCTGCGGCGCTGCTGCTCGTCGCCTTCACCATGCTCGAGCTCAAGACCAAGGACCCGCTCCTCGACGTCCGGGTGTTCGCCATCCCACGTTTCTCGGCTGGAGCGGGTTCGATCGCTGTCGCCTTCTTCTGCCTCTTCGGCTTCATCTTCGTGATCACGCAGTACTTCCAGTTCGTCAAGGGATATTCGACCTTGTCGGCAGGCGTGCACACCCTGCCCTTCGCCATCGTCGCTGCAGTCTTCACGCCGGTCGGCGCGGTGCTGGCGCTCAAGATCGGCACGAGGACGGTGGTCGGCTTCGGCCTCGCTGCGATGGCGGCCGGTCTCTTGGTGGCAGGCACAAACTCCACCCCGAGTGCGCCGTACTTCGGGCCGGTGCTGGTCTCGATGATCCTGCTGGCGCTCGGCCTCTCCTTCATCACCGCACCTGCGACCGAGGCCGTCATGGGCTCGTTGCGACCAGAACAGGTCGGCGCCGGTGCAGCGGTCAACAACACCACGAGAGAGCTCGGCGGCACGTTGGGGGTGGCGGTGGTCGGCTCGGTGTTCGCGTCCGCCTACGGACCTCGAATCCTCCACTCGCTTGCGCCGTATCCGGTCCCAAGCGCAGCCAAGACGGCTGCCTCGCAATCGGTAGCCGCCGCCCTTGAGGTGGCAGGTCGGGCGCCCGCGACGGTCGCGCCGATCCTCAAGAGCGCTGCCCTCGACGCGTTCACCAGCGGTCTTCGCCAGGGCTGCTTCGTCGCCGCCGGTGTGGCGATCGTCGGTGCCGTGGTGGCCGTGCTCTTGCTGCCTGGTCGAAGCGAGCAAGTGGGGGAGAAGATCCCCTCTTTCGGCTGAGCATGACATGACAGCACGAGGTGGCATCATGCCTTCGTGTCTCTAGCTCGTGTGCCGTCTCGGCTCGTCGGCATACTCATCATGGCCCTGCTTGTCGCGACAGGCCTGAGTGGATGCTCGTCGGCGCCGAGCTCGATGCCCTCGACGACCACGTCGACCACACTGGTGAACAAGGCAGCAGCGCAGCTGGTGCCACCATCGCTCGCCGCACGAGGCGTCCTCAAGATCGGTGTTGCCGCCTCATCATCTTCGGGCGAAGGACATGGGACCGAGACGGCCGACCGTCAGCTCGCCCGCCAGCTTGCAATGACGCTCGGGTTACGGGCTGCGTTCATCGTGGTCCCTGAGCACGATCTCGTGAGCTCGGTGGCGGACGGAACGGTCGATGTCGCGATCGACAACCTGGTGGATACAGCATCGTTCGAACAGCACGTCGCGCTTGTCGACTACCTGACCGCGTTGGGTGGTGGTGCAGGCTCGTTGCTCGGCATCGCCGCGCCGCGAGGCGGGATCCTGACCGAAGCGCTGGCGTCCGGGCTCAACGTCATGATCGCCAGCGGGTCGTATGGACAGATCCTCGCGGTCAACGGTCTGACCGCCAGAGCCGTGTCGGCGGCGACGATCGACGCGGGGTCGGGCTAGTCGCCGCCGCTGCCACTTGCCGGGGCGTGCAAGACTGAGGCCGCGTGACACTCAGCCAAGGAGGACCCATGTTCCGATCTCGATCGACCCGCGCTGCAGCTGTGGCTGTCGCAGCAGTGGCGCTGTTCGCCGCCGCCTGCAGCTCTTCGAGCTCAAGCAGCTCGAGCACCACCGCTGCCAAGAGCACGACCACGACGCTGCCGTCGGCCAAGATCCCGGTGCAGGCCAAGCTCTCTTCGGTCGCCAGTCTGGTTCCTGCCGCTGTGGCCTCGACCGGTCAGGTGACCTTCGCCATGGACGCGACCTATCCTCCGGATGAGTTCGTCCAGTCCGGCTCGTCGACCATCGTCGGCATGGACGCAGATCTCGCCACGGCGATCGCCGAGACGATGGGTCTCAAGCCCGTGCTCCAGAACGTGACCTTCGATGCGATCATCCCTGGCCTGCAGGCGAACAAGTACAACGTGGGCATCTCGTCGTTCACCGACACGCTTGCTCGCCAAAAGGTTGTCGACTTCGTGAACTACTACAACGCAGGTGAGCAGTTCTACGTGGCGTCCGGCACGCCGACGACCTTCACCCAGCTCTCGTCGCTCTGTGGTCACGCCGTCTCGGTCGAGTCGGGAACGGTCGAGGAGACTGATGCTCACACCGCATCGACGGACTGCACCAAGGCTGGCCACAAGCCTGTGTCGGTGCTCTCGTTCTCGACGCAGGATGAGGCGAACCTCGCAGTGTCGTCAGGGCGAGCCGAGGTCGGCTTCGCCGACTCGCCGGTCGCAGCCTGGATCGTGCAGCAGTCGGGTGGCACCTTCAAGCTTTCGGGCAAGCCGTTCAACGACGCTCCCTACGGCATTGCGCTCCCGAAGGGGACTGGGATGACCCAGGCAGTCCAGGCCTCAGTCAAGGCACTCGTGTCCAACGGGACCTATGGCGACATCCTTAAGAAGTGGAACATGCAGTCCGGCGCGGTCACCCTCGATGGCGTGACCATCAACGGTGCCACGAGCTAACCAGCTCTGAGTGATGGAGAAGGATCCCGGGATCCGGGATGACGAGGGTGCCTCTGCTCCAGAGGCACCCTCGCGTCCTGCTCCGATCAAGGCGATCCCGGTCAGGCGGCCCGCCCGCTGGGTGGCCATGGGGCTGCTGGTCATCTTCGTGGCCATGGTCGTCCACACGCTCGTCTTCTCCCAGACCGAGCAGCCTCACCAGACCGGCTCCCTCTACGGCTGGGAGATAATCCGCCAGTACGTCTTCTCCCCGCTGATCTTCAAGGGAATCTTGGTCACGATCGAGCTGACGGTGGTCTCGATGGTGGCGGGCATCAT
>CAITOG010000150.1 GCA_903893955.1 uncultured Actinomycetes bacterium | reverse complement strand
TGGCCGAGATGTACCGGACCGACGATGAGAACCAGTTCCTCGAGGTCACCTACCAGAACGGCGACAAGGAGATCCTCTTCTATCGAGACTTCGCCTCCGGAGCGATGATCGAGAACATCGTGCGGCGCGCCAAGAAGCTCGCCATCAAACGCGAGATCGCTGGCGAAGGTGGAGGGATCCGAACCCAGGACCTTCTTGATTCGATCCGGCGGGAGTACAAGGAGAACGAGGACCTCCCGAACACCACCAACCCCGATGACTGGGCCAGGATCTCTGGCAAGAAGGGCGAGCGGATCGTCTACGTGCGGACCCTCGTCACCGCGGACGAGGTCGATCCGATCGGCGGTCGTTCTCTCGAGCACGTCGGCACCGGCCAGTACCTCTAGACCGCACGTCGTGGCCATCCCGAAGCTCATCGGCATCGAGACCGAGTACGGCATCACCGCCCGACAGCGCGACGCCGACCCGATCGTCACCTCGACCCTGCTCGTCAACGCCTTCGCCTCTGGCCTTGCCCATCACATCCGCTGGGACTTCGACGACGAGGCGCCGGGCAACGATGCCAGAGGTTCTGTCAGCCCCGGCTCCTTGGCGCCGATGGTTGAGACGCACCTCGCCAACGCAGTCCTGACCAATGGAGCACGCTTCTACGTCGACCACGCCCATCCCGAGTACTCATCACCAGAGTGCGCAACGCCACTCGAGGCGGTGCTCTACGACCGCGCAGGCGAAGAGGTCCTCCGCCAAGCGATGGCGGCCGCCGAGGTCGCCTACCCCGAGGCACCTGGCCTCGTCGTGTACAAGAACAACTCTGACGGCAAGGGCAACTCGTACGGATGCCACGAGAACTACCTCCTCTCTCGAGAGGTGCCGTTCGCTGACGTGATCAAGGCTGCGGTCCCACACCTTGTGACGAGGCAGGTCTTCTGCGGCGCCGGGAAGGTGGGGTTCGAGACCTCGGTCTTCGAGGAGCCGCCGGCATTCCAGCTCAGCCAGCGCGCCGAGTTCTTCGAGGAGGTCGTCGGTCTCGAGACGACCCTCAAACGTCCGATCGTCAACACTCGAGACGAGCCCCATGCCGACTCAGACCGCTTCCGCCGGCTTCACGTCATCATCGGCGATGCCAACATGTCAGAGGTCTCGACCTATCTCAAGGTGGGGTCGACGGCTTTGCTCCTCGCCATGCTCGAGGACCTCGGCCATGAGGCGCCGTCTATCGAGCTGCGGCACCCGGTACGAGCGGTCCGAGCGATCAGTGCTGATCCGTCCTTGCGCACCACCGTCGAGCTGGCCGATGGTCGCCAGGTCCGAGCGATCGACATTCAGTTCCAGCTTGTCGAGGCGGCCACGGCCTACGTCGAGCAGGAGGGTGGCACGGCTCTTGGAGACCCGGCGATCGCCCTCGACGTCGTCCGTCGCTGGAGGTCGGTCCTCGATGGCCTCGAAGTCGATCCGGCATCGGTTGCACACCAGGTCGACTGGGTGGCCAAGCAACGTCTCGTCGAGGCCTACGCGTCTCGCCACGGGCTCGTCATGTCAGACCCGAAGATCCGAGCGATCGACCTGCAATACCACGACCTGCGGCCGGAGCGAGCGCTCGCATCCAAGCTGGGGCTGGAACGTCTCGTGGAGCCAGCTGACGTCGAACGAGCAGTCACTGCGGCGCCACGGTCGACTCGGGCATGGTTCAGAGGCGAGTGCCTCCGGCGCTTTCCTCGCGAGGTCGTCACCGCCAACTGGGACTCGCTCGTCTTCGACCTCGGGGTCGATCCGCTCCGGCGGGTCCCTATGATGGATCCACTGAGAGGGACAGCCGACCACACCGAGGATCTCCTCGATTCGGTCGGTTCAGCCCACGAGCTACTGGCGCGACTCGAGTCGTGACCAGCACCTTCGACCACATGGAGATCGCCAGCTGATGGCAGAGCGAGAACAAAAGCAGCGCCGGACCGAAGAACGACGCGGCGAGTCGTCGGAAGAGATGGCGCCAGCGGACTCAGAGACGACCGACAAGCTCAAGGCAGACCTTGACGACCTCCTCGACGAGATCGATGAGGTCCTCGAAGACAACGCCGAGGAGTTTGTGCGGAACTACGTCCAGAAGGGCGGCCAGTAGTGGGCCTTCCACTCTTCGACGCCACCGACGACCCGGGGCCGAGCTTCCTTTCGCTCATCGAGCGCGAGGGCGCGCCGACTGGGAATGGCCTCGCCGCCGCAGAGGTGACGCAGGCGCATGCGACGACGGTGCTGGCTCTCCGGTTTGCCGACGGAGTGCTGATGGCGGGAGACCGCCGGGCGACGTCAGGAGTCTCGATCGCCCACCGTTCCATGGAGAAGGTGTTCCCAGCCGACAGGCACTCCGCCGTGGCTATCGCTGGTTCAGCCGGCATGGCCGTCGAGATGGTCCGGCTCTTCCAGGTGCAGCTCGAGCACTACGAGAAGGTCGAAGGAGCCGCCCTGAGCCTCGAGGGCAAGGCCAACCAACTGGCCCAGATGGTTCGAGCGCACCTCCCCATGGCGATGCAGGGCTTCACGGTCGTGCCGCTGTTCTGCGGATTCGACCAGACCCGCCAGACGGGGCGGATCTTCGACTACGACGCCGCAGGCGGGCACTACGAGGAGTTCGACTTCCAGACGACGGGATCAGGTGGACGCGACGCTCGCCAGACCATCAAACTTGGCTACCGCGACGACCTCACCCGGCAAGAGGCCCTCGAGCTCGCTGCGTTGGCGCTGTACGAGGCCGCCGAGGCGGACGCCGCCACCGGTGGCCCTGATCTCGTTCGAGGGATTTATCCGATCATCGCGACGGTGACGGCCGACGGGTACGAGCGAGTCGACGACCAGGAGGTCGCCGCGCTCTACGAGACCGTCATCGAACGTCGACGTGAGCGGCGTGGAGACGCAGGAGGAACGCTGCGATGAGCATGCCGTACTACGTGGCACCTGAGCAGGTCATGAAAGACCGTGCTGAGTACGCCCAAAAGGGCATCGCCCGAGGCCGCTCCCTCGTCGCCTCGCTCTATGCAGAGGGCGTGGTCCTGGTCGCCGAGAACCCATCGCGCACGCTCCACAAGATCTCAGAGATCTACGACCGGATCGCCTTCGCCGGGGTCGGGAAGTACAACGAATACGACCAGTTGCGAGTCGCAGGCATCCGCCACGCTGACTCGAAGGGCTTCGCCTACAGCCGCGAGGACGTCGATGCTCGCAGCCTTGCCAACCTCTACGCCCAGCACCTCGGCAATGTCTTCACCCACGAGATGAAGCCGCTCGAGGTCGAGATCCTGGTCGCAGAGCTCGGCACCACCGTGCGACCGACCCAGCTCTTCCACATCGCCTACGAAGGCACCATCACCGATGAGGACCGCTTTGCCGTCCTCGGCGGTGACGCCGAGCCGATCCGCGAGCAGCTCGCTGAGGCCTATGTCGACGGTTGGGACCTCGTGGCGGCGACCAGAGCCATCGTGGCCTCGCTCGCCGGTCCGGAGCGGACCCTTGGTCCAGACGAGTTGGAGGCGGCAGTCCTGGCCGACGGGAACGGCCGGCGCACCTTCCGCCGCATCGAGCCCGACGAGCTCGCAGCCCTGCTCGCCGACTGAGCGACACGCGATCGACCACTACGGTCAGATCGATGGAGCGTCGCATCTACGGCATCGAGAACGAGTACGGCGTCACCTTCACGCTCAAGGGACAACGACGGCTCAGCCCCGACGAGGTCGCTCGCTACCTGTTCCGCAAGGTCGTCACCTGGGGACGCTCGAGCAATGTCTTCCTCGAGAACGGCTCTCGTCTGTACCTCGATGTCGGCAGCCACCCGGAGTACGCCACCCCTGAGTGCGATCGGATCACTGAGCTCGTCACCCACGACAAGGCGGGGGAGTGGATC
>CAITOG010000149.1 GCA_903893955.1 uncultured Actinomycetes bacterium | reverse complement strand
GGGCCACCACACCGGTAAGAGCGACGATCACCAGGACCTCGATGCCGATGAGGAACTGGACAACCACCAGGGCAGCAAGGACGAGTCCGGCGGTGCGGGGACGGTGGCGCTGGACGACCAGCAGCTCGTCGAGCACCACGACCATCAGGGGCAGCAGGCCGAGGAAGGCGATGTTGATCTGGTTGAGCGCCAGCTCGGTGAGCACGAAGGGCGAGAAGCCGAAGATGAGGCCAGCCAGCCACGACGCCCAGCGTGCGCCACCGAAGCGCCGCACAAGCACGAAGCACGTCGTCGCCGACAGCATCGGCGCCACGAGGAGCGCGACGTTCATCGATGCCACCGGCCCGAGCAGCCAGGTGAGCGGGGCGAGGACCACGCCGAGGCCGAGCACGCTGGTGTCGTTCAGGAGGTTGACGCCTGTCGGGTGGAGCATCCAGGCGGACCACAGCGGCGAGTGCCCATGGGCCAGGGCGAAGGCCGGCCACTCGAAGTACCAGAGGAACCGAGCGGCGTCGCCACACCCGCACGTCGTCACGCTGGTCGGGTGACTCGTCCACACCTGCCACCACACCAGCAGCGCCGCGAGGAGGAACGTGGCGGCGGCCACGGCGATCTCGACTGCGCCGACGCGCTGGCGCTCGACGCCGGGCTCGCTCAGTGTCGTCATCGTCACCGCCTCTCGACCCCCGAGCCCATAGCGAGCACGCAGGCAGCCACCGCCTGGACCCCCCTGGTCGCCTCGACGGTACAGCGATGGACGTCGAGGCGACGAGGTGACGGCGCGTGGCGGGCGTCGAACGACCACACCCAGCCCTGCTGCGCCCGAACAGGCGCCTCCCCGGTAGCCGCCGTCACGAGCGCCGCTGCGCCGAGCGGATCGATTGGCAGGTCGTAGGCCGGGAGCCCAGGGCCGCTGGCCATGACGATCCTCGTGACGCCCCAGCGCTCGAGCGACGCCCGCACCGACAGCGGACTTGTCGCGATGAGCGGCGAGGAGGGAAAGGAGCCCGACACGCGCTGCAAGGCGTGGATGGCGAGGCGGTCACGGGCGTGGAACCGCGGGTCGGAGCCCGGGCCGTCGCCACCGGCCATCGACCACGAGTAGCCCGTCACCGACTGCCACGCCAACGAGCTCTGGATGGCAGAGAAGCCGGCCGGGATCGGGAGCACGACCTGGCCCGCCTGATGCTCGAAGACCCGGGGGGCGGCAACGGTCTCCGCTGCCAGGGGCATGGCGGGTGCCAGGTAGGCGATGGTTGGCGCCAAGGCCACCACCATCAGGCCGGGTCGCACGAACCATCGGCGCCACTGCTGCGCTGCTGCGTCCAGGCCCAGGCCGATCAGCGCGGCGAGGCAGAACCAGACCACGACGAGCAGCCGCGAGGGGATCAGGTTCTCGAGGATCGGCAGCCGACCGAACAGCTCCCACGGCCGCCAGCCGGCACCCGGTGAGCCGAGCGAGAGCACCACGAACACGACGGCCACCGAGGCGAGGAGCCAGGCCAGCAGGTGTCGGCGCAGGAGGAGGACGGAGAGCCCGGCGACGACGAGGACGCCGATGCCGATGTAGTCCGCCGAGAGCTGGGGGCCTTGGAACCCGCCGAACCTGGCGGTGAAGGCCATGAGTGCTGAGGAGGCTGGGGACGGGAGCACCAGGTGGCGGACGGTGGTGCCGGCCTGCCAGAGCGATGCAGAGGGGTAGACCGATCCGGCAACGTGCGCTCTTCCTT
>CAITOG010000148.1 GCA_903893955.1 uncultured Actinomycetes bacterium | reverse complement strand
ACTGCTGTCACCACCGTGCTGTGCCCGAGGGACGCCACCACCTCTGCCGGCGAGGTCGCAGGTGGCTCGCCCGAGCGGTTGGCGCTCGTCACCGCCAATGGCCCCGTGCGCTTGAGGAGCGAGCGAAGCGCCGCGTCATCTGGACAGCGCACGCCGACGGTCCCTGTCGACCCCACCAGGCGCGCGAGCTGCTCGTCGCAGTCCACCACGATGGTCAGCGCCCCGGGCCACAGCCTGCCGAGCGAGCGCGTCGATTCGTCGAGTCGCCCGAGCAGCTCCTCGAGCTGTTCGGCGCTGGCCACGAGGACCGGCAGCGGCACGTCGCTGCGGCGACCCTTGGCCTCGAACAGGCTCGCCACCGCAGCAGGATGGACCAGCGAGGCCGCCACGCCGTAGACGGTGTCGGTCGGGATCGCCACCACGCCCCCTTCGTCGAGCAGCGATGCAGCCTCGTCGATCGAGCTGAGCACCCTCATGGCCGAACCGCCGTGATGCCCCGTGGGTGCTGCGCAAGATCGGCGAAGCCCTGTGGGTCGACGAAGCCGAGTGTCGCTGCGAGTCGCAGTGCTGCGTCAACCTGGTGCTCGGCCATCTCGATCGTGACCACCCCACCGGGGGCTAGCAACCACCATGCATGCTCGAGCACCGTCTCGACGTCCCCGAAGCCTGGCGTCCCGTCGGTCCCTGCGGGGCTGACCAAGGCCTCATCAGGTTCGTGGTCGAGGACAGGATCGAGCGCGAGCCGCTCATCGGCTGCGATGTAGGGAGGGTTCGAGACGAGGAGGTGGAACCGTCCTCGGCTCGAGGTCGGAACCGCATCTCCCCAGCTGCCGAGGTGGAGCTCTGCATCGACGCCGAGTCGCGATGCGTTCGCAGTCGCCAGCTCGAGCGCGGCGGCAGACCGATCGGTCAGCACCAGCGACTCGACCGGTGTCTCATCGGCCAGCTCGGTCGCCAGGCTCAGGCCGATCGCCCCTGACCCTGTCCCGAGATCGACGATCCACAGTCCCCCGCCGCCCGGCCGAGTGGCTCGCCAACGCGTGAGGGCTGCGTCGACGGTCTGCTCGGTCTCAGGACGTGGGATCAGGGCGCGGGCATCGATCTCGAGCTCGAGCGAGCGGAACGGCCAGGTGCCGAGCAGGTACTGCAACGGCTCGCCTGCTGCTCGTCGCCGCGCGATGGTGCGAGCCTCGGCCGGGTCGTCGGCGTGCTCCACGATCCACGTCGCCTCTTGCCGAGAGCCAACCACGAGGGCCAGCTCTGCGATGAGGCCGCTGTCAGCCACCGGCCTCATCGGTCAGCTGCCTGGCTCGCTTGGCGGCCATGAGCGCATCGACAATCTCATCGAGGTCGCCGCCGAGCACTGCGTCGAGCTTGTAGAGGGTCAGGTTGATCCGATGGTCGGTCACCCGACTCTCTTTGAAGTTGTAGGTCCGGATCTTCTCCGAGCGTCCGCCACCACCGACCTGCGAGCGTCGAAGATCTCCCACCTCGGCCGCATGTGCGTCCTGCGCGGCCTTGAGCAGCCGGCTCCTGAGCACGAGCATGGCCTTGGCCCGGTTCTGGATCTGGCTCTTCTCGTCCTGCATGGCCACGACGATCCCGGTCGGTAGGTGCGTGATGCGCACCGCCGAGTCCGTCGTGTTGACGCTCTGCCCACCAGGCCCGCTCGAGCGGTAGACGTCGATCTTGAGGTCGTTCGGATCGATGTCCACGTCGACCTCATCTGCTTCAGGCAGCACCGTCACCGTGGCCGAGGAGGTGTGGATCCGACCCTTGGCCTCTGTCACCGGGACACGCTGGACTCGGTGCACGCCGCCCTCGTGCTCGAAGCGGCTCCAGGCGTCCTTGCCAACCACCTTGAAGACGACCTCGTCGAGGCCGTCGCGCTCAGAGGCCTGCTCCTCGATCACCTCGACCTTGAGCTTTCGGTTCTGGGCGTAGCGCAGGTACATGTCGTAGAGGTCCCGCGCGAAGAGGTTTGCCTCCTCGCCGCCTTCGGCACCACGGATCTCAACGATGACGTTTCGGCCGTCGTTGGGGTCCTTGGGCAAGAGGAGCGCCTGGATCTCGTCCTCCAAGCTGGCCGCCTCGCGCTGCGAGCGATCGACCTCGGATCGCAGCTCGTCACGCTCATCGGGATCTGCCATCTCGAGCAGCTCTGTGGCGGCGACAGCGTCGTCGCGAGCAGCCTTCAGCCGTCGATAGGCGTCGACGACCTCGGCGAGCTCCTTGTGGCGCTTCGAAAGCTCTCTGAGCAGCGTCGGGTCAGCAGAGGTCTCCGGTGAGGCCAGACGGGTCTCGACGCTCTGGAACTCGGCCTCGATTTCGTCGAGTCGATCATCAAGCATGGTGAGTCCCTCGACGCATCCGCGACGAGGTCAGTGAACTCAGGACTTGGCGCCCTTGGACTTGCGGCCATCGCCGTAGCGGCGCTGGAAGCGCTCCACGCGACCACCGGAGTCGACGAGCTTCTGCTTGCCGGTGAAGAAGGGGTGGCACTCGTTGCAGAGCTCGGAGCGAAGCTCCGCCTTGGTCGACCGGGTCGTGAAGGTGTTGCCGCACGAGCAGTGCACGGTCGCCTCGACGTAGTTGGGGTGGATGTCAGCCTTCATTGCTTCGCTCCTAGTGGGTGCGGGGTGTTCGATTGTAGCGGAACCGGACGGCTTGTCAGCCGTTGGCCCCTCCCTTTGCGATCTCGGCCAAGAACTCGTCGTTCGAGGCGGTCGACTTGATCTTGTCCATCAGCAGCTCGAGGCCTGCAGCCGCTGAGCCCTCTGAGGAGAGCGCGTTGAGCACTCGGCGCAGCTTCCAGACCTGCTGGAGCTGACCGCGCTCGAAGAGGAGCTCTTCGTGCCTGGTCGAGCTCGCGTTGACGTCGATCGACGGGTAGAGCCTGCGCTCTGCGAGTCGGCGGTCAAGGCGAAGCTCCATGTTGCCGGTGCCCTTGAACTCCTCGAAGATGACCTCGTCCATCTTGGAGCCGGTGTCCACGAGGGCGGTGGCCAGGATGGTGAGCGAACCACCTTCCTCGATGTTGCGGGCGGCGCCGAAGAACTTCTGGGGTGGGTACAGCGCCCCAGAGTCCACGCCACCGGACATGATCCGGCCCGAGGCCGGCGCCGCGATGTTGTAGGCGCGAGCGAGCCGAGTGATGCCGTCGAGGATGATCACGACGTCCTTGCCCTGCTCGACGAGCCGCTTGGCCCGCTCGATGGTGAGCTCGGCCACGTGGGTGTGCTCGTCAGAGGGACGGTCGAAGGTCGAGGCGATGACCTCACCATTGACCGAGCGACGCATGTCGGTGACCTCTTCAGGGCGCTCGTCGACCAGCAGGACCATCAGGTGGACCTCAGGGTTGTTGGCCTCGATGGAGTGAGCGATCTGCTTGACGACGGTCGTCTTGCCTGCCTTTGGCGGCGAGACGATCAGCCCTCGCTGACCCTTGCCGATGGGGCTGAGCAGGTCGACGATGCGGGCCGTCAGGTTGGCTGAGTCGCCAGCCTGCTCGAGGATCAGCTTCTCGTCGGGGAACAGCGGCGTGAGGTCCTCGAAGCGCCGACGGCTCCGAGCTTCCTCCGGGTCCATGGCCTGGACCGAGTCGATGCGGATCAAGGCCGGGTACTTCTCGTTGCTGCCAGCCGGGCGGAATGCACCGACGATGGCATCGCCCTTCCGGAGCGCGAACTTGCGGGCCTGGGAGATCGAGACGTAGACGTCCTTGTTCGAGGGGAGGTAGCCCTCGCAGCGCAGGAAGCCGTAGCCCTCGTCACGAAGGTCGAGCAGTCCACGGCACTCGATCAGCTCTCCCTGGTAGGGCGCGTCGGAGCCACCCTGCAGGTCGCGCTCGCCGCCACGCTCACGGTCTCGGCCTCGGCGGCGGTTCCGGCTCCGCCGGTTGCCGGGCTCACCGTTCTGGTTCTGACCCTGGTTCTGGTTCTGGTTCTGACCCTGGTTCTGGTTCTGGTTCTGGCGACCCTGGTTGTTGCCGCTGTTGCCATTGTTGGCGTTGTTGGCGTTGTTTCGCTGGCGCTCTGGTCGCTCTGGTCGCTCTGGCCGCTCTTCAGCGCCCTCGTCGCTCGAGGCGTCGCTTTCGGCTGCCTCGCTCGT